>JAYTBF010000129.1:0-4790 GCA_043737175.1 Burkholderiales bacterium | reverse complement strand
GACTGGTGTCTGGCCTGCTGGCCATATTTAAGTTGAAACGCGAAATCCGCGCGTTAAACCGTGCGTTGCAGCAACGTCCACAATCCGACTCCGCGCTGCCTCCGCCCAGTCCGGCCCTCGCCGGTCAATCAACGGCGCCGGGTAAAGATTTTCGCTGAGATGGATGGGATCATTGGCTGGTTGCCATGGTTGTTCTTGGCAGCGGTAGTTTTTTTCGCGCTGGGTTGGCTGGGTGCGCGTCATGACGCCAAGCGACTCTTGTCTGAGTCGCGTGTACTGCCACAATCCTATTTTAAAGGGCTGAATTTTCTGCTCAACGAACAACCGGATCAAGCTCTGGAGGCGTTGATCGAGGCGGGCAAACAACATCCCGAGGCAATCGAGCTGCAATTTGCACTGGGAAGTTTGTTTCGTCGACGTGGCGAAGTGGATCGTGCACTGCGGGTGCACAAGGAATTGTCGGAGCGAAGCGGATTAACGGACCAGCAACGGGCCGCTGCGCTTTATGAAACCGCATTGGACTACCACCGCTCCGGACTACTTGATCATGCCGAAAAGATCTTATGCGATCTTTTGGAAAAACATGCGGGCAGCGAAAGCCAACATATACAGACCCTCAAACTACTGCTCGATCTTTACGAACAGGAGCGAAATTGGCGCCGTGCCATTGATATTGCGCGCATGTTGGATTCGGACGTTCCACAATTAAAGCGGCAATATGTGAGCAAGATTGCCAATTTTCTTTGTGAGTCCGCCATCGAACTGCGCGCGTCCAATCACGCTGTGGAAGCCTGGCAACTTTTGGACCGCGCGCTGGCAGAAAATTCGACTTGTGTCCGTGCCAATTTATTGCGCGGTGAGTGGCAGGCAAAAGACGGAAATCATCGAGATGCGATTGCCACCTGGACCAAAATTACGGAACAAGATCCGGCGTATTTAGGGCTGGCTGCGGACGCAATGCTGGCATCGTTTGATGCACAAGGTCAAAGCGAACAAGGACTTGCTGAGTTGCGGCAAATGCAGCAACAACACCCGGGCCTTGATTTGCTCAATGCACTATTTAAGGCCACACTGGCCAGCGCCGGTCCGCAGGCAGCGTATCAATTGGTGAAAGACGACCTGCGCCATCACCCTACGCTGGTTGGATTGGATCGGCTGCTCGAGGCGCAAGTGCTGGCGGCACCAGAAAACGAAAAGCCTGAATTGGCAATGTTGAGTGCATTGGTACATGCCCACGCCAGTCGTTTGGCAGTCTATCTTTGCAAGGGATGCGGATTCAAGGCCAAACAATTTTATTGGCATTGCCCCGCCTGTGGCGGGTGGGATACATTTCCGCCACGCCGCACCGCCGAATACGATACCGCCGAGCGCCACCTCGCACAATTGCAGGCGGACCACATCAACAATCGGTAAATTAAAATACTTAAACGTGGAGATCGATTGAACAACAACAAACCAATTATTGTGGCGTTGGATTACTCAACGATGAACGAGGCAATTGCGCTTGCCTCACGACTGGACCCGAGTCTTTGTCGTGTAAAGGTCGGCAAGGAGTTGTTTACGGCGGGTGGCCCGCAGGTTGTTGAGCAACTCACGCAATTGGGATTCGAAGTGTTTTTAGATCTGAAGTTTCACGACATCCCCAATACTGTCGCGGCGGCTTGCCGGGTGGCTGCGCGCCAGGGCGTTTGGATGGTCAACGTTCATGCCGCTGGCGGCGAAAAAATGTTGGCTGCCGCAGCAAATGCTCTGCAATCCGAAACCAATCGCCCGTTGTTGATTGCGGTCACGGTGCTGACCAGTCTGGCGGCGGACGAATTGTCGGCCATCGGGCTGGGTACGGATATTCAACTGGTAGTATCTCGCTACGCACAGCTGGCATTTGCGGCCGGATTGGATGGGGTCGTGTGTTCGGCGCAAGAAGCGTCGATGCTGAAAGAGAAATTTGGCGCCAAATTTAATTTGGTCACGCCGGGAATTCGCCTGGCGGATGATGCCAAAGGCGATCAATCGCGCGTGGTCACGCCGGTTGATGCGATTAAAATGGGTAGTGACTATTTGGTGATTGGTCGTTCGATCACCGGCGCAAAGGATCCGATTGTTGCGCTGCAAAACATTGCTGAATCCCTTAACGGCTGAGTAAGACGCTCAGTCAGGTGAATAAAAAACTATTATGAAAATTACTGTGATTGGCACCGGTTATGTCGGCTTGGTTTCTGGCGCGTGTTTGGCAGACGTCGGTAATCAGGTGCTCTGTTTTGATCTTGACGAAAAAAAAATCGCCACCCTGAAAAGCGGCGAAATTCCAATCTATGAACCGGGATTAAAACAAATTGTCGCCAACAATGTTGCGGCTGGACGCCTGACGTTTACCACCAGCGTCGAGGAGAGTGTCGCTTTTGGTGATATTCAAATGATTGCAGTGGGTACACCACCAGGCGAGGACGGCTCGGCCGACTTGCAATACGTGGTTGCGGCTGCCCGCAATATTGGCCGCCATATGACGGGCGCAAAAATTGTCATTGATAAATCGACAGTTCCGGTTGGAACCGCAGATTTAGTGCAAGAGGCCATCGCCGGCGAATTGGCAACGCGAAACCTAGATTTGAAATTTTCAGTGGTGTCCAATCCGGAATTTCTCAAAGAGGGTGCCGCGGTTGAAGATTTTATGCGGCCGGACCGAATCGTCATTGGTGTTGGACATAGTGGGCAAAGCAACAGCAGCGCCAACGTCGCCACGATCGAAACGCTGCGCAAACTGTACGCACCATTTCAGCGCAGCCACGATCGATTGATGATTATGGATGTACGCTCCGCAGAGTTAACCAAATACGCCGCCAATGCAATGTTAGCGACGCGTATTTCGTTTATGAATGAACTGGCATTACTCGCCGAAAAACTCGGTGCCGATATAGAGTCGGTGCGTAAAGGCATGGGTTCAGACCCGCGCATCGGTTATCACTTCTTATATCCGGGCATCGGTTATGGTGGCTCGTGTTTTCCAAAAGACGTACAGGCCTTACAGCGCACCGGCACCGCCGCCGGCATTGAAATGAAATTGCTCGACGCCGTCGAGCGCGTCAATTTTGCGCAAAAGCACGTATTGACACAAAAAATTGTCAAACAGTTTGGTGAAGACCTGAACGGCAAAACCATCGCTGTGTGGGGTCTGGCATTTAAGCCCAATACCGACGATATGCGTGAGGCACCGGCGTTGGTGCTCATTGATGACCTGACGCTGCGTGGCGCCAAGGTGGTGGCGTTTGATCCGGTTGCCATGACTGAAGCCGGCCACATTCTCAAAAACAATATCAAGGTCAGTTTTGCCGCCGATGCCATGACGGCGTTGGCCGGTGCCGACGCATTGGCCATCGTCACGGAATGGAAGGCCTTTCGTGCGCCCGACTTTGCGGCGATGAAGGCGGCTCTAAAATCGGCCGTTGTTTTCGACGGCCGCAATTTGTATGAGCCTGAAGTGATGGCGGAAAATGGCATCCGCTATTTTCCAATCGGCCGCAAGCAGGCGGTGTAATCGTGGCGCTACTTCTTCCCAATTGCGAGAATGCACGGGTACTGGTGGTCGGTGATGTCATGCTTGACCGCTACTGGTTTGGTGAAGTTTCACGCATTTCACCGGAAGCCCCGGTGCCTATTGTGCACATCAAAAGAACCGAGGAGCGTCCGGGCGGTGCGGCCAACGTTGCACGCAATATTGCCTCACTTGGCGGCAAGGCCACGTTGCTCTCAGTGGTTGGCGATGACGAGGCGGGCAGGACATTGACAGATTTACTCGCTGGGGAAAATGTCGCCACCCATTTTCACAAGGACGCGAGTTTGCCTACGACCGTCAAATTGCGCGTGATCGGCAGGCAACAACAATTGATGCGCATTGATTTCGAGACGCCGCCGTCACGTGAAGTTCTAGAAGACAAGTTGGGTGATTTTGAATCGATGATTGAAAACCACGACGTGGTCATCTTGTCAGATTATGGAAAAGGCGGGTTAACCCACGTCACTAAAATGATCGACGCGGCCAAACGATCGGGCAAAGCCATCATGATCGACCCAAAGGGCGACGACTACTCTAAATATCGGGGCGCCACCTTGCTCACCCCGAACCTGGCCGAGTTCCGCGAGGTCATGGGCAGGTGGCGTGACGAGGCCGACTTGGCGAGGCGTGCCGAAAAATTGCGCGATGATCTGTCACTCGACGCATTGCTGGTGACCCGCTCCGAAGAGGGCATGTCGTTGTTTACCGCGGGGACAGTGATGCACGAGCCGACCCAGGCGCGCGAGGTATTTGATGTATCTGGTGCCGGCGACACGGTCATTGCCACAATTGGCTTGATGCTGGCGGCCGGGTTGCCGGTTGCGGATGCGGTCAAAATCGCCAATCGTGCGGCAGGTGTGGTAGTGGGCAAACTCGGCACGGCGACGGTGTCGCGCGCGGAATTGGCAGCGGCTTTATGATCGTTCATAACATTTTTGTAACCTCAGATGAACATAGATAAACACAGATTCAATCAACGGCATAGATTGGCGAATGGGATGTGTGCCAAATTTTATGGAAAAACTGGTCGCGCCGACTTGCCGTCATCCGTGTTTATCTGTGGATCCCTGCTTTTTTGAAACGAGTAAAAAAATGACCATCATTGTTACCGGCGCCGCCGGATTTATCGGCAGCAACATCGTCAAGGCCCTCAACGCGCGCGGTATTCGCGATATTGTTGCAGTCGATAACCTCAAGATGGCGGACAAATTCAAAAATTTGGTCGATTGTGAGATTGCCG
>JAYTBF010000128.1:0-11255 GCA_043737175.1 Burkholderiales bacterium | reverse complement strand
GACCTGCGAGCGGGCGAGGCGGCCAGGCAAATAGCTGCACGGATACGGTGCGGTCGCGTAGAACTGTAAATTGGTAAACGGAAGGTCGTTTAGTTTTGACATGTTGACCAGACTGAGGTGGGCTCATCTGAGTTTATCAATTCTGACAGTTGTTGCAAAAATTCGGCACGGGCGATCGGTCGTGCGCCAAAACTGCCGAGGTGGCGGGTTTGTTGTTGGCAGTCGATTAACTCAAACCCATCGGCGGTTAATTTTTTGACGAGTGTGGCAAAGGCGACCTTGGAGGCATCACTCTCGATGGCGAACATTGATTCACCAAAAAACACTTTGCCAATCGCCACACCATATAAGCCGCCAACCAATTTTCCATCCAGCCAACTTTCGGCGGAGTGGGCGAAACCCTGTTTGTGCAACGCCGTGTAGGCGTTTTGAATGTCTTCGACAATCCACGTGCCGCCGCCTTCTTCACGCGGCGCCGCACAGCCTTCAATGACGGCGCGAAAGGCACTATCGAAGCGCACTTCAAATTTATTCTGTCGAATGGTTTTGGCGAGCGACTTCGAGATTTTGAATTCATCCGGAAACAACACCATGCGCGGGTCAGGGGTCCACCACAAAATGGGTTGGCCGGTGGAAAACCACGGGTAAATGCCCTGTGTGTACGCGTTGATTATGGTCGCGGCGGTAAGGTCGCCACCGGCACACAACAGGCCGTCTGGTTCGATCAGCGCCGTATTGACACTGGGAAATTGCGCGCCGCGTGTGATCCATGGAATCATGCGGATGCCGCTTGTAATTGACTCAACACGTGGCCGTCTGTGCCGAATGCGCAGCAAGATCGCGCAGGACGGTGGTTTTACTCACCCGCTCCTTGGCGTGGCTGCCGCCTTTTTCCAGCGACAGTTTAAATTCGTACAGCCTAAAAAACTCGTCAAATTTTTCGCCGCCGAAGGTGCCGGTTACATACAGCTCGTCTGTCTTGGCATCGTGTTCGATAAGAATGGTGGCGAGTGGTTGTGGTGCCGGGCCACTGATTACTTTGGCGCCATGAAACGGGTCGTAGACACTTTTGTCCGAGCAACAGCCGATCACTTTGCCGGTAGTATTGAGTGGCGAGGGTTTGTCGCGATAACTAATAAAACTCACCTGTGGTGATGGGTAGGCGAGTTTATGGGCGCAAATTGCCGAGTAGGCGACGATACTTTTTTTCGGACCGACTCCGCCCAGCCAAGTGTAACTATCACCCTTGGCGGTGAGTAATTCCACCTTGTCGGTCAGGGCGCGATCCAGATTCAGTAAAAAACACGGGGTGGATTCAAACGGGTAATTAAAAACATAGTTGTGATTGGGCTTGAGCGATTTTGCTTTGATAGCCAGGCCATCCCGGTCCACCAATTTGACCCGTGCGTATTCTTTGGCGGTCAGCATCACGCCGGTCTTTTTTGGCGTGGGTGGCGCGGCGGATAACGAAACGGATTTAGAAGCAGCCGCATCGCCTGCACCCATACAGCCGCCTGCACTTGCGCCAACGGCGCAAATTTGAATGAATTTACGCCGCTCCATTAGATCACCCCTTCTAAAATTTGTACGTCCACTGTGGCACCAGCGTCCACATTACCAACATGATCATGCAGCATGATGAAACAGTTGGCGTCCGACATCGATTTCAAAATGCCCGATCCTTGTTCGCCGGTGGTGCGCACTTTCCACACGCCATCTTCGGTATACAAAATACCGCGTTGAAATTCGGTGCGCCCCGGTGCTTTTTTGATTGGCGAAGTGCATACCGCTTTCAACAACGGTTGCACCGGCAATGGCGACACGCCTTGCAAAGTCAGCAGGGCGTCGCGTACAAATTGATAAAACGTCACCATGACACTGACCGGATTGCCCGGCAAACCAAAAAAATGTGCACTCTGCGTGCCGACGGCGATTTTGCCGTAAGCGAGCGGTCGGCCGGGTTTCATAGCGATTTTCCAAAACACCACTTCACCGAGTTTGGACAATAACGACTTCACATAGTCGGCCTCACCGACCGAGACGCCACCGGAGGTGATCACCACATCGGCGATTGCCGCGGCATCTCGAAACGCTTGCTCAAGCAGGGCAGGATCGTCGCGAATCACACCCATGTCGATGGCCTCGACGCCCATGCGATCCAACATGCCGTGAATGGTGTAACGGTTTGAGTCGTAAATTTCGCCTTCGTTGAGCGGGTGGCCGACCGCGACCAATTCGTCGCCGGTGGAAAAAAATGCCACGCGTAGTGGCCGGTAAACTGACACTTCGCCTATACCAAGGGATGCGATCAATCCCAGCTCGGCAGGTCGCACGATACGACCTTTTGCCAGCGCCACTGCGCCGTGTTTTAAATCTTCACCGGCCTCGCGTACGTTTTGACCGAGCTTGACCCCACCGCCAAAGGTGATGGCTTTGTCGTTGGCCGTGGCGCGCTCTTGCATGATGACGGTGTCACATTCAACCGGCACCACACCACCGGTAAAAATGCGCACACATTGGCCTTTGCCGACTTTGCCTGAATACGGTTTTCCGGCAAAACTGGCGCCGACTTCGGTGAGCGTGGTGTCAGTGGCTGACAAATCGGCAAAACGCATGGTCCAACCATCCATTGCCGAATTGCGATGTGCGGGCACATTCACCGGCGAAACAATATCCGTGGCGAGAATGCGCCCCAATGCGCTGCGGATCGGCGCCCGCGCCACACCGGCCACCGGCGTTAGAAAGGTATGGATGAAGGCCCGCGCTTTATCGACCGGCATGGAATTCGGGTCGTAATCGTCGGCGCAGGAGGCTTCGGTGATGGTGAGTGCGGTCATGATTAAATTTGTAAGCGGGTGAATTAGCGAGCGGGTGAATGGGCAAATAGGGGAGTGCGTGAGTACGTGAATGAATGAATGAAGAGGTGGAGGGATAGCGCGTCTAGGTTGATGATAATTGTACTGCGGTCATCGCTTCTGCAACACCCACATGCAAAACTGCCGGGGAAATTTACCGCAACTACCTACCGCAACGACTCGAGTGTTTTTAATTCATCGATGGTATTGATATTGGCAAACGCAGCTTCGTTGTCGTCAAACGCGACTTCCACCACGTTCAGGCTGGCGTACCATTTGTCGATTTTGCGTTGACCACTTTCGAGGAAGGCATGTAAATGTGATTCCAGCGATGCGCGTGTTAAACAAAAAACCGGATGCGGCTGGTTAAATGTTTTGGCGACCGCCAAATCGGCATTGTTGGTGGTCAGCGCGGTTTGTAAGCGTGCCACCAAATCCAGCGGTAAAAATGGTGAGTCGCACGGCGCTGTGGCGATCAGCGCTGTGGTTGCGTGTTTCATTCCGATGTGTAAACCCGCCAGAGGGCCGGCAAAACCATCAATGGCATCCGGCACCACCCGATGGCCAAACGCTTCATAGGTTTTGATGTTGCGATTGGCATTGATGATGATGGTATCAACCTGTGGGGCAAGCCGCGCCAGCACGTGTGCAACCATCGGTTGCTGCTGAAAAATTTGCAGGCCCTTGTCGACTTCACCCATGCGTGAGCCACGTCCGCCAGCGAGAATTAGGCCGGTGATGGTCATGGGAATTGCCCCTCTCCCTCGATCCCTCCCCCGCGAGGGGGGAGGGAGGAAGTACGGGGCGGTGATGGTTGATCAGAATCTCTCTCTTGCGTAGAGAGCAAAGAAGTGCGGCGCGGTAGCTGATCTGAGACTCTCGCCTGCAAGGGGCGGGAAGAAGTGCGGTGCGGTGATTGTTGATCAGAATCTTCCTCTTGCGTAGATAGGGAAGAAGTACGGGGCGGTGATTGATCTGCGACTTTTTCCTGCGAGGAGAGGGAGCCTTTTGAGCGGCTTGGTTTCAAACGGTAGTCGGAAGGCGGGCTGGCTTCCCTCCCCCTTGGCGGGGGAGGGATCGAGGGAGAGGGGGCTTGATCAACCAAAGCTTGTTCAGTCAATTTTTCTAAAATCCTCGTCAACACTCCCGGCAAATTCTGCCGCACGTCATTGTTCCAAAACCGTTCAACCACAAACCCTTGTTCACGTAACCACGCATCCCGCACCACGTCGCTTGCTGAGCCACTGTGCTGGCCGCCATCTAATTCAACAATCAGACGACGCTCGAAACACACAAAGTCAACGATGTATTTTCCCAACGGCTGTTGGCGTTTGAATTTGGCGTCACCCAAACGGTGCGCGCGCAAATGTTGCCAAACAATGGCTTCCGTATCCGTTTGTGTCACGCGTAATGCTTTTGCAAAGTCGATGGATGTCATGGTTTAAACCGCTGATGCCCGGTAAACAACAAATAGTGTTTGTTGACTGCCCGGCCGATCATGGTGATGCCCACTTTCTTCGCAATGTCATAACCCATGTGGGTCAGACCCGAGCGCGATACCAAGAACGGGATGCGCATTTGTGCGGCTTTGATGACCATTTCCGAGGTGAGGCGCCCGGTGGTGTAAAAGATTTTATCGCCACCATCGACGTCTTCGAGCCACATCCAGCCGGCGATGGCGTCCACTGCATTGTGACGGCCAACATCTTCAACAAAAGTCAGAATGGCACCATCGACCGCGCTGGCGAGTGCACAGCCGTGTACCGCACCGGCTTGTTTGTAAATGGATTCGTGAATACGCACATTGTTGAGCATGGCAAACAATGTTTCCTGTTTGAGTGAAACATCATCACGCAGATGAATGCTGTCAATTTCTTCCATCAAATCGCCAAACACCGTACCTTCGCCGCAGCCGGTGGTTTTGGTGCGTTTGGCCATTTTTTCGTCGAGATTTTTGAGGCCGTGAAGGGTGGTCACTGAACAGGCGTTGACTTCCCAGTCCACCTGCACCGAAACAATTTCATCGATCGATGGCAACAGCCGTTGATTGCGCAAATAACCAATCACCAGCGCTTCGGGTGCGGCGCCGAGCGTCATGATGGTGAGGATTTCGCGTTTATCAACGTAAATGGTCAGCGGATGTTCACCGGCGATGGCGGTCGGTTGTGTGGCACCGGATTCGTCGATGGCGTCAACCGTGAACGTGGACGGACGTGCGGCATGGCTGAGTGTGGGGCGGTGGCGCATGATTTATTTTTCTTCGCCGTTGCGGTTTTTGTTGCCACGACCACCGATCAACATCGTAAAACCCAATGCTGAAACGACGAGGGTTAACGTCAACACAAATGTACTAGTGGCACCCGTGACCTTGGCGGCATACACAAAAATCACCCACGGGGCGATCAACAGGATAAGCGCGATGATGGTTTTCATAATTTTTCTGGCTTCAACATTTCCGCTCCGCTATCGACTCGCCTGACGGATCCACTTTACCAGCGGATACGCCGCCTCACAGCGTTCGGCGATCCACGCAGCCAGCTGTTTGGGTGGTTTGCTGAGCAGGTTGGTTTCGGTCACACAAATAAAATGGCGGTTTTTGATGTGCTCAATCATCGGTAAATCCGGTGCGTAACCTTTGGGTGGCCGCACCATGCGGTCTTCCTCGGACACACCACCGTAAATTTGCAGCAGACGTGGATTGGTTAGGGCGGCTGTGTATTTTTTTGGGTCGGACACCAGCGCATCGCGCAATTTTCGATGGATGGTTTTATCGGCATTGTGAATGCCACACGCCACCATCAGCCGGCCGGTGTGGTCAATTTGCAGGTAATACATCGGCCGGGTTTTGTCTGTGGCGCGGCCACCAAACATGGCTCCAAAGTGAGTCTTGAACGGCGACTTGTCCTTGTAAAACCGCACGTCACGGTAAATGCGTAGCAAGGCTTTTTTCGGAGTGAAGGGCGGCAGGTCATCGTCAAACTGCTGAATGCGATAACCGACATCGGCCACCAACTCAATAAATTCCTCACGCAAAATATCGTAATGGGGTTTGTTATGCAAAAACCAGGACTTGCTGTTGTTGGCGTGGAGTTCGGCGAGAAACTGCAGCAGGGCGGGAAGGTGCATGGTGCGATCAGGTCAGGAGTAAACGGGTTTGGTCGGAAGAATGCTACGGAACTTGAAATGAGCGACGAAAAAATCATCCACCAATAAAACTCATTTCCACTTTTTTCTCGCGAGCAGTCGCTGCCGTGCGTGTTTCGGAGTAGTTGTCACGCCGTTGTTGCCAGATGCCGACCAGCGCATCGCGAATTTTTTCGTCGGTCGCGCCACCGCGCAGCAGCGACTTGAGGTCGTACCCCTTTTGCGCAAACAAGCAGGTGTATACCGAGCCATCGGTCGAAATGCGCGCGCGCGTGCAGGTATTGCAAAACGCTTCGGTGACGCTCGAGATCACGCCAAATTCACCGCCACCATCTTTGTACTGCCAGCGTTTGGCGACTTCACCGAGGTGGTTCGGGTTGGCCGGCGCACAGGGCAGGACATCGTTGATGCGGCGGATAACTTCGCGTGACGGGATCACGTCATCCATACACCAGCCGTTGGTCGAGCCCACGTCCATAAATTCAATAAATCGAACGATGTTGCCGGTGCCCTGAAAATGCCGCGCCATATCAACTATCTGATGGTCGTTGACCCCACGTTTGACCACCATATTGATCTTGACCGCATTTCTTTCGCCGTTAAAACCGGCGGCATTGGCCGCCTCAATAGCTTCCAATACCTTGGCAACCGGAAAATCGACATCGTTCATGGCGCGAAAGGTCGTATCGTCGAGTGAATCCAGCGAAACTGTGATGCGGCTCAATCCGGCCGCCTTCAGCGCGGCGGCTTTTTGTTTGAGCGCGCTGCCGTTGGTGGTGAGCGTGATGTCCAGGTCGGGCGCGTCAGCCCGCAACGTGGCGAGCATGGCGATCAAATGTTCGATGCCCTTGCGCATTAACGGCTCGCCCCCGGTCAGACGCAATTTTTTGACGCCCAACCCCACTGAAATTCTGGCGATGCGGGTGATTTCTTCAAACGTCAACACTTCATCGTGTGGCAAGTATTGGTAATTGTTATCAAATACTTCCTTGGGCATGCAATAGGTGCAGCGAAAATTGCAGCGGTCGGTGACCGAAATGCGCAGGTCACGAATCTTGCGACCACGGGTGTCGGCCAAAGACTGTGAATTAAACAGCGCAGCAGGGGCGGGGATCGCCAACGTGCGCTGATCAACAATGGGAATGACGGTAGAAACCATAGCTGAAGTATATCTGCGTGGATTGATGGATAACCATGTCAAATGGGCGCGGCGCGAAATTTGGCTTAACATCAAGTCATGTTGAAACCCTCCGCCCATCCCTCATTTGCGATTTCAATTGTGATGGAAAAAGTTGCCCTCAACAATCGCTGGCAACCTTTCAAGTGGCAGCCGTCCGGCATTTTGCCGGATGACGGCACACGCTCCGAAGCCACCAGTTTGGGCGAGCGCGAAGGCTTGTTGCAAGTCCTCTGGCCGGGTTTTGTGTTGCAGGTGCACGCCGATGAAGCCGAGGGAAATTATCTCAATGTGACGTCGCCCGAGCCGCGGGTGTTTGTTTTGTACCGGTTTGATGAGGAAACGACCGATGCGTTCCCGCATTCGGTGACACTCTCGTACAACGAAGCGGCGCGTTGGATGGACGCGCAGGAAAAAGTTGATGGGGTGCCGATGCCAGCGGAGATTTTTGCGAAGCTGAGTGAATGGGTGCGCGACCATTACAAACCGCCGGAAAAAAAACAACGGATTCGCCCCCAATCGTTCGGCAGCAAAGAAGGCCGTTACGACAGCAAAATCAAAGGCGGCGCATAAGAATGGAAGCCACGCACCATGAGTGACAGCAATTTTTTTTCGCGCTGGTCCAAACGAAAACTGGCCGATCAATCTACGCCAGACGCCTCCTTGGCGAAAAACAAAATTGACGGGGCGGTGGCGACACAGGCGACCAATTTGCCTGCCGCCACAGCCGCGCCAGTTGAGACAAAGGCAGAGCATGAAACTGCAAACCCCAGCAGCAACGCCGCAGATGGGCAAAAAATGGCTGAATCGGCAGAGCCAACGGGCAGTTTGCCCGGCGAGCCATCAACCGAGCCCGTGCTGTTGCCGGATATCGCTTCTTTGAATCCGCAGTCGGATTTTTCACCATTCATGGCCAAAGATGTTGATCCGAAGTTACGCAATGAAGCGATGAAATTATTGTTTACCGATCCGCATTACAACGTCATGGATCGGCTGGATATTTACATTGATGATTACAACAAACCGGATCCGTTGCCAGCGGAATGGTTGAAGAACATGAACCAATCGAAAACCTTGCGGCTGTTTGACGATGACGAGGAGGATCAGGGCAAGGATAAGGATCAGGATCAGGTCGGGCAGGCGCACCAGGCCAAACCGCCAGATCATGCGGCGGTCGAACAAGGTTTTGCGGGGGCTGCGGAAGATCAGCCCGACGAAAACGCTTCACTGCAGCAAATTGACGCGCCGCGCACCGAAGTTGCCACCGAGGTTGCCGCCGAGGCAAATGATGCCAAAGTGGGCGCGCTGGGTGAACGGGTCGAGCGGGTCGAGCGGGTAGAGCGGGTCGAACGGGTAGAGCGCGTCAAACAGGCTGATGATCACGCGCGGAGCAAAGTTCCAAACGCTTGATGCATGACAAATTTGCTGCACTGCATGAAATGGTTTACCGCAAAACTGTGGATAAATAGCCACACTTTCTTCACGCCAACCCACTTTATTGGCCACATAAAAATATCAGCAGTTGCAACCAAATCAGATTTGATTTGCCCGTGAATCATTTAAATTAATTCAATCAACCCGGAACCACACTATGTTTGTTTTATTACGCTGATGCACGATTCTTCTCGTACACATCGCACCCATACTCATCCGGCAACAATGGCCGCACTCGCGGCGCGCGATCAATTGCATCAACGCGTTCCGTTTGAGCCGGTGGCACGGATCAACTATTTATCACAAGGCCGGTTGTTAATTGTCGGCGAAGGCGAACGCGTCCAGCAAGCGTTACAGGCGTTGCAAGGCGCACTGTCTGCGGCGGTATTTTGGACGGGAAAAACGTCCGCACCGGCAATTGCGGATGTAGAGGTGAAGCAGGGCGAAATGGTTGCCGTCGAAGGATATTTGGGCGCGTTTCAATTGTTGTGGAAAGACACGACCGCAGCACCGACCCAGGTCGCCGAATTTGATTTGATTCTTGATTTGCAATTGACACCGCTGTTCAAAATGCCGCAACCCCCGCAGGGTTATTTTCATGCGGCGGATTCAGACGAATTTACCAAAGCCTGCGCCGAGCTGCCGGAAATGATCGGTGAATTTGAGAAGCCAAAGTATTTCGCCTACAAAGAATCCATTTGTGCACATAGTCGCTCCCAACAGCAGGGCTGTAACAAATGTATTGATGTTTGTTCAACGCGCGCCATTACCAGTGCGGGGGATTTGGTCGCGGTTGATCCCCACCTTTGTATGGGCTGTGGTGCCTGCGCGACGGTCTGCCCTTCGGGCGCAATGAGTTATCAGTTTCCGCGGGTGGCGGATCGCGGTGCGGAATTTCGCGCCATGCTCAGCGCCTATCGTTCGGCCGACGCGAAAGCGGATGCGCCGATCTTTTTGTTCCACCACCTTGATGATGCCGAATTGCAACAGCTGTTGCTGCCGGACAACATTTTGCCGGTTGCGGTCTGGCATGTGGCTTCGATTGGATTGGACGTTTTGTTGGGCGCCTTGGCCTATGGTGCGGCCGGGGTGGTGGTTTTGGCAAAAGGAGACGAGGCACCTGAATACGCGATCGCCTCACAGCGCGAAATGGCCACCGGCGAATTGATCCTGAATGCGTTGGGTTACACCGGCAAACACTTCGCCTGGTCTGAGGTTGTGGGTCACGATCTGTCCTCTGTCTCCGGCCTGATCGACCCGGCTGTTGCTAATCATGCGTTGGTGCCACCTGCCACCTTTCACCTGTCCAATGACAAACGCGCCACCTTGGAATTTGCGATTGAACATTTTGCAAAGTACGCGGTGGCCAAACCAACTGAAATCGCCCTGTCGGCGGGCAGTATGTATGGTGGACTGATAGTGAACAAAGACACCTGCACCATGTGTTTGGCGTGTGCGGGTGCTTGTCCCGAATCCGCGCTGATGGACGGTGGAGAATTGCCGCAGTTGAAATTTTTGGAGCGCAACTGTGTGCAATGTGGTTTGTGCGCCAATACCTGCCCGGAAAAAGCGATCACCTTGGTGCCCAGACTATTAATGGGCGAATCCCGCAAAAGAGCGGTGGTGTTAAATGAGACCGAACCGTTTGATTGTATTTCATGTGGTAAGCCGCTCGGCACCAAAATGTTGATCGATAAAATGCTCGGCAAACTCGCCGGCCATTCCATGTTTCAGAGCGAAGGCAGTTTGAAACGATTACAAATGTGCGCCGATTGCCGGGTGGTGGATATGATGTCGAATAAGAATGAAATCTCGATTTTGACCGGTCGACCCATCGAATGAGCGCCGCCCCCGTCAATTTTGAAAGCCCTCGTGTGATCGCACCGGAGGATCAGGCGCGGGCGGACTACTATGCGTTGTTGGCGAGTCTTTTTTTCCGTGCGCCAGACGAAAGGTTATTGCAGGCTATCGCCCTGGCCGAGCCGCCGGAAGGTGTGCTGGCGGCACCGTGGCAGATGTTGGCCGACGCCTCCAGTTTGATTCCGGCGGAGGCGGTTAGTGAGGAATACGCCACCATTTTTGTCGGTGTTGGACGGCCACCGCTGATGTTGTTTGGTTCGTTTTATCTGGCCGGATTCATGATGGAAAAACCACTCGCTGAGCTGCGAGATGATTTGGCGAAAATGGGCTTTGCACGGGTGGCCGAAGTGCGCGAATCTGAGGATCACTTGGCGGCATTGTGTGACGTCATGCGGGCCATGATTCTGGGCGATGTCAGCACCAAACCATTTGGCACCGCAGAGCAACAAACGTTTTTCATGACCCACGTCAATCCATGGGTTTTTCGTTGCACAAAAAATATTTTGGAGTATCATCAGTCGAATTACTACAAACCCGTCGCGGCATTCGCGCAAGCGTTTTTTGAGATTGAAGCCGAAGCATTTCAGATCGATTAATGTCGTTTGAATGTTATTGCAGTCCGCACATTTCGTACTAGGAGGTATGACATGAAGCCAAACCAATCCAAGCCCAGCCGTCGCAATTTTTTACTTGGTGCCACTCTCGGTACCGCTGCCGCCGCCGCAGCCATTGTTACCGGTAAATCAACCGACGAGGTTGCCGCCGGGGTTGCCACCATCGCGCCG
>JAYTBF010000127.1:0-24907 GCA_043737175.1 Burkholderiales bacterium | reverse complement strand
CGTCGATGTTTTTCCTGGTGGTTTATCTGCATATGATGCGTGGCCTGATGTATGGCTCGTATCGCAAACCCCGTGAGTTGATCTGGATTTTTGGCTGTCTGATTTATCTGACGCTGATGGCTGAGGCGTTTTTCGGTTATTTGTTGCCTTGGGGACAAATGTCCTATTGGGGCGCACAGGTGATTATTAATCTGTTTGCAGCCGTGCCTTTTATCGGTCCGGATCTGGCGGTGTGGATTCGTGGCGACTACAACATCAGTGACGCCACCTTGAATCGCTTTTTTGCCTTTCACGTGATTGCCCTGCCGTTGGTCCTGCTTGGATTGGTGGCGGCACACATCATGGCCTTGCATGAAGTCGGTTCCAACAATCCAGACGGTATTGATATAAATAAACACGTCGACCCGAAAACCGGTATTTCCTTGGATGCGATTCCATTCCATCCGTATTACACGGTCAAGGACATTGTTGGTGTGGTGGTGTTTCTGGCGTTGTTTTCGGCGATCGTATTTTTTGCGCCGGAAATGGGCGGGTACTTTTTGGAAGCGCCTAACTTTGTGCCGGCAGATCCTTTACAAACACCGGCGCATATCGCCCCTGTTTGGTATTTCACACCGTTCTACGCCATGTTGCGTGCGGTTCCATCCTTCTTTGGCTCGGCATTTTGGGGCGTGATGGTGATGGGCGCGGCCACCATGATTTTGTTTGCCTTGCCTTGGCTTGACCGTGGCAAGGTGAAGTCGATTCGTTATCGTGGCCCGATTTATAAACGTTTCCTGACTGCCTTTGTAATCAGTTTTGTGGTGCTGGGTTATTTGGGCGTGGTCCCCACCACTGTTTGGGGACAAATTCCCAACGCGTTTCCAATCATTGGTGGTGTTGATACCGCCACCGTGGTTTCGCGCATCCTGACTGCAGTGTACTTTGCGTTTTTCTTGTTGATGCCCTGGTACACCAAAAAAGACATCCCCAATGAGTTGCCAGAGCCGGAAAGGGTGACGAAATAATGAAAACCAATTTAATTCGCTCCCTGTTTGGCGCACTTGTCGCCACTGTTGTGTTGTCTGCACCGGTATTTGCGGCCGGTGGTGCAGCCGTGCATTTGGATGATGCAGCCATTAATTTGAAAGATGAAGCCTCGTTACAACGTGGTGCACGCAACTTTGTCACCAATTGTTTGAACTGCCACAACGCACAATTTATGCGCTGGGGACATTTGACACAGATTGGTTTGACCGAGGAACAGATCAAAACCAATCTGATGTTGAACCCAGACGCAAAAATGAGCGACTACATGACCTCCGCGCTCAAGCCGCAAGACGCCAAGGCGTGGTTTGCCGGTGTGCCGCCGGACTTGACCTTGGTGGCGCGTGTGCGTGGCTCGAATTGGGTCTACACCTTTTTGCGGTCATATTATGTTGACCCGACCACACCATCCGGTTGGAACAACAGCGTATTTCCCGGCGTGAGCATGCCGCATGTGTTGCACGACCTGCAGGGTAGCGTTGCCAAGGTTGTGGTTGGCGAAAAGGAATCACACGGTAAAAAGGTTGCGGTGACCAAGATGGTAATGGAGCGCTCCGGCACCCTGTCAGCACAAGAGTACGACTTGTATGTGCGTGATTTGGTGAATTATTTGACCTTTATGGCCGAGCCCGCGCAGGTGAAACGCACCCAGATGGGTGTGTGGGTGTTGTTTTTCCTCGTTATTGCCTTTTTCGCCGCGCTGCTGGTGAAGAAAGAATATTGGAAAGACGTTAAATAGTTAACGCGTTTTTTTTCATGCGCCAGACCGAGCGATTAAGACGAGTCTGGCGTTTATCAGCTTTACAAGATTCAGCAGTTCATAAGAGAAATAGGTACGTATCATGATGACCCTGTATTCCGGCACCACCTGTCCGTTTAGTCACCGCTGTCGCGTTGTGTTGTATGAAAAAGGCATGGACTTTCAAATTCTCGACGTGGATTTGATGAACAAGCCAGAAGATTTAGCGGTGATGAATCCCTACAACCGCACGCCGGTGTTGGTTGAACGTGATTTGATTTTGTACGAGTCGAACATCATCAACGAATATATCGACGAACGTTTTCCGCATCCACAGTTGATGCCCGCTGATCCGGTCATGCGTGCCCGTGCGCGACTCATTTTGTATCGCATGGAAAATGAGATTTTTAACCACGTTGACACACTCGAGCGTGGCAAACCGGCGACGTTTGAAAAAGCGCGTTTGTACATCCGCGAAAATCTGATCCAGCTGGCGCCGATTTTTGTTAAACAGAAACATATGCTGGGCGACGATTTTTCAATGCTGGATGTGGCGATTGCCCCGTTGTTGTGGCGTCTTGACCATTACCAGGTGGATATGCCAAAAACGGCAGCCCCTTTGCTCAAATACGCCGAGCGGTTGTTTTCACGTCAGGCGTTTATTGATTCGATGACCGCATCTGAAAAGGCAATGCGCCGATAAATCGGCTGTTGCTTGGCGGGTGTCGGTTATCCAGCCGCACCCGTTTCTGTCGCGAAATATGGATGCGCAGAGTATTAATAGGTCGCCACGCGGTAATATCATACGACCATGAATGAAATTTCCACCAAACCGTATTTGCTTCGCGCTATTTTTGAATGGTGCAACGACGCCGGTTTTACGCCTTACTTGAGTGTCAAGGTGGACGAAAATGTGCGTGTGCCGATGGAGTACGTCAAAAACGGCGAGATCGTTTTGTCGATTGCCACCCTGGCGACCCGTGACCTGACCATTGGCAACGAATGGGTGCAATTTTCAGCCCGATTTAACGGTGTTTCACGCGAAATCTCCGTGCCGATCTACGCAGTACAAGCCATTTTTGCCCGTGAAAACGGTCGCGGTTACTTTTTTGAGGCCGAGCCCGCGCCAGCGCCTGATCTTGTCGCCGTGCCGACAACGGATGCGCAATCGACGGCATCGACCTCGGCCTCGCCGTCGTCGTTTGCGGCCACACCATATTTGCAGGCTGTGCCGCCCATTGCAACGGACGTACCTGCTGTGGATCATTCAAAAAACGGCGTCAGCAGCACTATCACAACAGCTGCTGATAATGTGTTGACTGACCAACCCGACGGCATAAAGACACCGGAGAATCCAGATGCGGCTGGTGCTCCCGACTCTCCCAACTCCCCAAAAAGGCCGCCGCGCGGCAATCTACGTGTGATCAAGTAATTTGTAATGTGTACGCCACAAACACGCAAGTTTGTTATGCTTTCATAAATCAATTGAATGGGTGGTTGTTATGAGCATGAGTGTTGCAGAGGTGCTGACCGATAAAGCCAAACAGTCGCCGACTTCCGGTGCGACCCTTTTCACCATTGCTCCTGACAAGGGGGTGGCCGAAGCGGTTGCCCTCATGGATGAAAAAGAAATCAGCTCGGTGCTGGTCATGGAAGGCACAACCTTGCATGGGCTGATTACCTTGCGGGAAATATTAGAGGCGCTGCATACTCGCGGCGGGGAAATTTTGCAGGCGAAGTGCAGCGAAGTCATGAAAGCAGACCCACCAACCGCCAGGCCGGGCGATACGGTTGATCATTTACGCCAACTCATGACCGAATTACACATTACCCATGTGCCGGTGATGGAAAACGATGTTGTGGTCGGAATCTTGTCGTTCTTTGATATTGCCAGAAGCGCCATCAAAGACGCGACCTTTGAAAATCAGCTGCTCAAGCAGTACATCAGGAATTGGCCGGCTTGATTTTTCGCCGGGCGCGTTTTCGCCAATAGTAAGTTGCCGTCTGCATGGCCATTGCGACCAAAATGGCCAACAAAAATGTCTTCGCCAAACCAAGTGTGGTTAATTGCCACGCCACCACAAAACAAAACGCCGCCAGCGAGATCAGTCCGCCCACCAACGCGCGCAACAACGCAATCGCCGCCACACCGCCGGAACGGTAATGAATAAACACCGCCAACACCGGGGTAAGCACTGGTGCCAGCGCAGCGATGCCGCTCCACGCTGGACCGACCGATAGCGCAAAAGTAGTCACGCCAAAAGTTAGCGCCGCACCAATTGCCATACGCAGCAACAATTCTGCGTGCGGTAAGGGGCTGGGTGCATGCGACGAGGCATTGTTGATCTTTGGATACAACCTGGGACCGACCAGCAACAAGACCAACACCAGCACCATGGCGCTAACCAGTGGCAGCGGATTGGTGGCCACCAGCCAGGCGGAGGCAAACCACGCCACTAATCCAACAGCCAGTGCCGCGCCCCAATTTGAACGTCGCGCCGTCCACGCATATCCCAATCCAAATGCAATGACCGTAAAAACCGAGGTGAGCGTGAACAACGCCGCGCCACCGGCAAACACCGTTCCGTGTTCCAGGGCCAGCAAAAATAAAATCGGTCCGACAATCACCGGCATGCCGGCCACCCATCCCGCCATACTCGGTCCGTAGCGTTTGGCAATGATGGAAATGACCGCAAGAAAGAACGGAACCATCAACAATTTAAGAGCGAGCACCCGCGTCAACCAATCTGGTAATGCATCAACACGCCAACAAATATCGCCGCGCCGTACCAGTTGTTATGCTGAAAAGCACGAAAACACTTTGCACGATCTCGATGGCGAATCAGTGTGTAGTGATAAATCGATATCCCCGCCGCCGCCGCCATGGCCAGCCAATAGGGCCAGCCAAGACCGATTATTTTGCCAATCCCCAGCAGAATAGTGAGTGACATCAAATAACAAAACATGACGGCGGCAACATCCAGGCGTCCGAAAAAAAGCGCCGAAGTGTGCAGCCCAAGTTTGGCATCGTCGTCACGATCAACCATTGCGTATTCGGTATCGTAGGCAATGGTCCAAAAAACATTTGCCGCCATCAACCACCAGGCAATCGCAGGGATCGAATGGGTGACGGCCGCAAATGCCATGGGAATACCAAATCCAAAGGCAATACCCAATACGACTTGGGGCATGACAAAAAAGCGCTTGGTGAAAGGGTAACTCGCAGCCAACGCCGCCGCAATCACACTCAGTTGTAATGTTAAGGCGTTGAGAAAAACAATCACCAGCAGCAGCCCGGTCAGCGCCAGGATTGCCGCCACCCACAGCGCCTCGTATGCAGAAATTTCGCCTGATGCAAGTGGTCGTAATGCCGTGCGGGCAACATGCGGATCAATTTTTCGGTCGGCAAAATCATTGATCGCACAACCGGCCGAACGCATTAAAAAAGTGCCGGCCACAAATACGGCCAGAATAATGGCATCCGGAGTTCCATTCGCGGCGATCCATAACCCCCAAAGCGTCGGCCATAACAACAGCAACGTACCGATTGGCCGGTCGAAGCGAATCAGTTTGAGATACAGCGAAAGTCGGGATGGAGCGGTCGGCGTCATGCCCCTATTTTCACTCAAGTCGCGCCGGCGTTCGCGGAAGAATGCAATGTCAACATCAAGGTGTGTGATTGGGCGCGAAATTGATATTGCCGGACTTGCGGAGTGTTGCGACTAAAAGCGTTCAAATTTGATCGAACAGGGGCGACTTACGATTGAAAACCTGTTTCCTGTTGTCGCGCCCGTTTTGCCTCATACATTTTTTTATCGGCCACCTCCCACGCACCTTGCAGACCCAGCGAAGGGATTCTGAGAGCGAGGCCAACTGAGGCATTCACATTTTCATCGTGCAGAGCCAATTGAACCCGCTCGAGCAGGGCGTCGCCGCCAATGTCATTACACTCGGCGCTGAGAATGCCAAATTCGTCGCCACCCAGGCGGGCAACCACATCGGGTGATCGGGTTGCGCGACGCAACGCCTTGGCGGCGCGTACGATCAGTGCATCCCCAGCGGCATGTCCATCGGCGTCATTGATACGTGACAATTCATCCAAGTCGATCACCAGCACGGCGGCCGAATGACCAAATCGGCGACAGCGCTTTTCTTCGGCATCCAAAAATTTATCCCATCCGCGGCGGTTGTACATTTGCGTCAACACGTCCGTCAATGCCTCTGTTTGCAGTTGTTCGACCTTGCGCGTCTCGGCCAGTGTCGCCAGCTCCGCCTGAAGAATGGTACTCAACATTGCACCGAGCAACTCAACCAGCTCTTGTTCGTGGACGATGGACAGCGGCAGGGACGAGGGATGAATGGCACATAGAGTGCCAAACAGGCTGCCGTCGGTACGCGTTAGTGGCAAGCCGACATATGCGCCGATCTGGACTTGATGACCGATGGGTGCGGCGGCGTAGGCGGGAATGTCTTGGGAACTCGGCGCAATCCGTGGGCCATTGCCTTTCACCATCTCGGCACAAAATGAATCGGCCCAACTGAAAACCGAACCCGGCGTGATGCCGTAGCCGTGGTCTTCACTCTGCAACACGATCCATTGGTCACCCTCTGTACGAGTGAGCATCCAGAGGTCGAAGCCCATGCGCTTGTGCAGGTACGCCAAAACCTCCCGCCCCGCAGATTCGAAATCACATACGTTTAAGCCATCCATACACATACCTCGTTGCGCCGTCGCCCAACCGCAACTACATCGGGCTCATTCGTCAATCATTTCGCGATGCACTTTTACAATCCAGTGAACAGTCGAAATTGTTGTTCATTAAAAGGTCCTGACAAATGCAGCTAAGGGTATCTTGCCGGTAATCAAATGAATGTACAAGCCGGATGTTGTTAATCATTGTGATGGGGTCCTTAATAGCCGGTCATGTTTGCCGTCGTCAAGCTTGTTGTCCACAGGTCAATATGCCGGACAAAAAGACTTCAGTGACCAGTAGCGGCCGACCATCTCGTAAAAACACACTGCGGCGCGCCCAACACTCACCGGTTATCGGCCCCAGAGATTTATTGACGGGAGCTAAAAATAAATGCGGCGATCGTAGCCGTTTGTATTCCATGGGCATACGTGTGACGGTTGGATCATGAAACAACATATCCGCAAGCGGACGCGCACCCAGTCTGGACAAGCCCCGCCAGGCGCCATATAGGTCACGCGGATTGACAGCAGAGTGTGCAAATATTAGTGGTGTATCCCCGTCGCGAAGAATGACCTCGCGCACCACCGCCAGCTCACCGGCGCGCAATGCCAATACGCGGCGTTCGTCGTAATGTGGACGTATCAATTGTTGGGAAATTCGCAATAGATTAAATTGGCAGCCATGTGAAATCAGACGCGCGGTGAGGGACCCCCGGTCGGTTAACCAGGCGCGCATTTTTCCGGTCGGTGGGATTTGCCGCCACGCGTCCGGCTGGGTCAGTTTGACGGTGCGCATGGCGTTGTCACGCTTTCAAATAATGCTGGCGGGAACCCAGCCAGCGGGCGAGGTGTTGTTCGGCGTTGAATTGATCGTGCGTCAGCATCCAGATGGCGGCGTCGCGTGCGGCCTCCAGCAAATCGATGTCACGCTCGATATCTGCAAAGCGCAACAACGGCGCGCCGGATTGGCGTGCACCCAGATGTTCGCCGGGACCACGGATCAGTAAATCTTGTCGCGCAATTTCAAAACCGTCGGTGGATTCATAAATGACTTTGAGTCGTGTGCGTGCGGTTTCACTCAAGGGAGATTGATACAACAAAATGCAGGTGCTTTGTTTGGCGCCGCGGCCAACCCGGCCGCGTAACTGGTGCAGTTGGGAAAGCCCCATACGTTCCGCGTGTTCGATCACCATGATGGTGGCGTTGGCGACATCCACGCCGACTTCAATCACCGTGGTGGCGACCAGCAAGTGAATTTCATTGTTAAAAAATTGTTGCATCACCACGTTCTTTTCTTGTGGCTTTAAACGGCCGTGCACCAGGCCGACGCGGAGTTCCGGAAAGTCGGCAGCAATACGTGCGTAGGTGTCGACTGCTGTTTGTAGTTGTAGTTTTTCACTTTCCTCGATGAGCGGGCACACCCAATACGCTTGTCCACCGGCGAGGCAGGCGCCACGAATACGTTCGAGCAATTCGTCGCGCCGATTGTCGGCCAGCAAACGGGTGACAATCGGTGTGCGTCCCGGCGGCATTTCGTCGATGACCGACACATCAAGATCGGCAAAATAACTCATCGACAAGGTGCGCGGAATCGGCGTGGCACTCATCATCAACTGATGTGCTTCTTCGCCATTTAGTTTGCCGCCGCCCGCTTTTTCGCGCAACGCCAATCGCTGCGCCACACCGAAGCGATGTTGCTCGTCGACAATCGCCAATCCCAGATTGGCAAAGCTGACGCCCGCTTGAAACAGGGCGTGGGTGCCGATCGCCAATTGACAACGTCCGTCGGCAATGGCGGCCGTCGCCTCGCGTTTTTCTTTGGCCTTTAAGCTGCCGGTCAACCAGGTCACCACCACGCCCAGAGGTTGCAACATCATCGCCAGCTTGCGGAAATGTTGCTCGGCCAAAATTTCGGTCGGTGCCATCAATGCCACCTGATATCCGCACTCAATGGCTTGCGCCGCCGCCAATGCAGCGACCGCAGTTTTGCCGGAGCCGACATCGCCCTGCAGTAACCGCTGCATGGGATGCGCCTTGGCCAGATCATTGCCAATTTCAGTGGCAGCGCGTTGTTGTGCACCGGTCAATGCAAACGGCAGTGCGGCGATGAGTTGTTGGGCAAGTTTGCCGGTGCATTGCATGCGTGGTGCGGTTTTGGCGTCGCGCGCCGCGCGGGCTTTTTTCATGGCCAGTTGTTGCGACAACAACTCGTCAAATTTGATTCGCCGCCACGCCGGATGCGTGCGGCCGGCCAGACTTTCTTGCGAGGCCGAGGGTGGTGGCCGATGCAAGGTAAACACACTGTCACGAAACGGTTGTAAATGTTCGTGTTGACGAATGGCAATCGGCACGCAGTCTTCAAACTGCGCTTGTGTGTTTAGGGCATCAAGGGCACGATCAATGATTTTGCGGATGGCGGTTTGCGATACGCCGGCGGTGGTCGAATAAACCGGTGTTAGCGCCTCCGGAACCGGATCGCCCAAACTGACCATTCGATAACGCGGATGCACCATCTCCGCGCCAAAAAATCCGCTGCGCACCTCGCCGAACAGGCGCAGACGTTTTCCCACCGCCAATTGTTTGACTTGGCTGCCGTAAAAATTCAGAAAACGTAAGTACAACTTTTGGTCACCTTCGCGCGTTTCGACCACCAGCTGCCGACGCGGCCGGTAAGTGATTTCGCTATGAACAATTTCCACTTCGAGTTGGCACTCCACGCCGACACGCGCATCGCGTAATGCTGTGATGCGGGTTTCGTCTTCGTAGCGAATGGGCAGGTGTAAGGCAAAGTCCCATTCGCTGCGTAAGCCAATTTGCGATAACTTTTGTGGCAGTGAGGTTGTCGTGGACTTTTTTGACGCAGCGGTGTTGGCGGATTTGGCGGCCTTGGTGGATTCTGCGGTCTTGGCCGGCGACTTCGCGCTTGCGCCCGATTTTGCGGTGGTTTTAATTTTTGCCAAGTCTAAAAATGAGGTGGCGAGGAAATAAAAATAGGGCGGGCGTCAGAACGGTTAGCTGCTGCTGCCGGACTGTAATACCATCACGCCTTCGATTTCCACCTGTGCGCCGCGCGGCAATGACGCCACACCAATCGCCGCGCGTGCGGGGTAAGGTTGCTGGAAATAGGTCGCCATAATTTCATTGACCTTGGCAAAGTTGGCGAGATCGAGCAAATACACGTTCACCTTCACCAAATCATTCAACGAGCCGCCGGCTGCGGAACAGACCGCCTGCAAATTGTCGAACACCTGCTTCACTTCGTTGTCCAATCCGGACACCATTTGCATGGTTTTTGGGTCGAGTGGAATTTGCCCGGACAGGTAAACCGTTTCGCACGGACCGGTGACTTTGACGGCTTGTGAATAGGTGCCGATGGTGGCGGGTGCATTGGGGGTGGAAATTATGGTTTTCATTTTTCGTTTGGTTTGTTTTCAGATTTGCCGTTCGATTTGGCATCGGCTTTTATCTCCTTGCCCAGCCCCGACTTTACACGGCTCACCCGCACCACCTCCGCCAACATGCGCATTTGGCGAAGCACGTGGGCAAGGTGTTGACGATTGCTCACTTCAATGGTGAAGTGCAGGGTAGAAAATTTTTCATCGCGCGGAATATCATCCATGCGAATGTGCACAATATTGGAGTTTGCGCTGGAGATTTCCGCCGCCAGCTTCGCCAGCACACCGCGCGCATCGGTGACCACAATTCGAATGTTGACTTTGAATAGTTTTTGAATGGCTCGATCCCAGGTGACATCAACCCATTTGTCGGGATCAAAACTGAAACCACCAGGGGCGGTATTGGCGCGAATGATTGGACAGTCATGAGTATGCACGGTCAGGCCCTGGCCACCTTTAATTGCCGCAATGATCGGATCGCCCGGTATCGGCCGGCAACACGATGCAAACTGCACCGCCATATTTTCCGTTCCCCGAATAACGATGGCGTCGTTGGGTTTGTGTTCCGGCTGCTCCAGCTCGGCCACCTCAAATAAACGTCGTGCCGCCATGATCGCAAGCCGTTTTCCAAGGCCGATTTCTTCGAGCACATCTTCTTTGGTGTGGGCGCTGTCACCTTTGAGTAATCGCTGCCAATGTTTGATGCCGATGTCGTTGGGATCAAAATTCAAGGTGCGCACCGCCTGAATGAGCAACAACTCTCCCAGCTCGACCGACTCGGCGTGTTGCGTGGTCTTCAAATAGTGACGAATATGTGAGCGGGCGCGGCCGGTGGCGGCGTAACTCAGCCAGGCCAGATTGGGTCGTCCGTCGGCACTGGTGATTACCTCGACCCGGTCACCGTTTTTAAGAGTCTGCGAAAGCGGCGCCGCTTCGTCGTTGACTTTGACTGCAATCGTGCGATTGCCAACGTCTGTGTGGATCGCATAAGCAAAATCGATGGTACTGGCACCGCGTGGCAGCGACACGATTTTTCCTTTCGGCGAAAAAACATAAACCGCATCTGGAAACAAATCGACTTTGATGTGCTCCAAAAATTCAAGCGCATCACCCGTTCCGGATTGAATTTCGAGCAACGATTGTAACCACTGGTTGGTTTTTTGTTGGACATTGGTGACTTCGGCATCCATGGTTTTGTATAACCAATGTGATGCTACGCCGGCTTCGGCAATTTTATGCATATTGGTCGTGCGGATTTGTAATTCAATCGGTGTACCGTGTGGACCAAACAGGGTGGTGTGTAACGATTGATAACCGTTGTTTTTTGGAATGGCGATGTAGTCCTTGAACTTCCCGGGGAACGGCTGGTAAAGCGTATGTAACGCGCCCAATGCCAAATAACATTCAGGCATGGTGTCCACCGCAATACGAAATCCGTAAATGTCCAACACATCCGAAAACGACAGGTGTTTTTCCTGCATTTTTTTATGAATAGACGACAGGTGTTTTTCGCGCCCGGTGACAATGGCGGCAACGTTAAACTCCGCCAGTCGGGTTTTGATTGCCTCAAGAATTTTGCCGACGACCTCGCGGCGATTGCCTCGCGCCGCCTTGACCGCCTTGTCGAGCACCGCATAACGAGTCGGGTGTAACGCCTTGAACCCCAGGTCTTCGAATTCGTAATAAACCGCATTCAGACCCAATCTATTGGCGATCGGCGAATAAATTTCCAGTGTTTCCCGCGCGACCCGCTCCTGTTTACTTTGATGGACCGCGCCCAGCGTGCGCATATTGTGCAAACGATCTGCCAATTTAATCAAGATAACGCGCACATCGCGCGCCATCGCCAGCAGCATTTTGCGAAAATTTTCCGCCTGTGCTTCTTCGAGTGTGGCAAATTGCAATTTGTCGAGTTTGGATACACCGTCCACCAAATCGGCAACCGCTTGACCAAACAATTTACCGATCTCGTCGGTGGTGGTCGGAGTGTCTTCAACCACATCGTGCAAGATGGCCGCGATTAAGGCCTGAGCATCAAGGTGCCATTCCGCCAACAACGTGGCGACCGCAAGTGGATGGGTGATATAGGGCTCGCCTGACTTGCGGGTCTGACCGGCATGTGCGTCACGGGCGATGGTATAGGCGGCTTCGACTCTTTCAATGTCGATCGGCTTGAGATACTTGTCAATGATCGCCTTAAGAGGGGCGACTTCCATATCGGCGTCGATATGACGACCGGAGGCCACAACCGCATCATCAGTCTTGACCGACGGACCGTTCACGGCGGGGGGCATTGCCGGGCCCAAATTGGCGGGGGGATGAGGACTGGTTTTTGGCACCGCACGATCCCCCCTTGAAAACTACATGTCGGCAGGTACCGTTGGAATGCTCGGGGCAATGGGCTTCAAAATGTCGATCTTGATATGGCCACCGGCAATTTCACGCAATGCAATCACGCAAGGTTTGTCTTTGCCAGCCTCAACATAGGGCGCGGAGCCGAGCGCAAGCTGACGGGCGCGGGTGGTCGCAACGAGGGTGAGTTCAAAGCGATTGGGAATCAACTTAATACAATCTTCAACAGTAATACGAGCCATTTGCTACTCCAACAAGTCAAAATTCAGGGAAAACGAATCATCCGCATCGCCTAGGCTGCTCGATGCGGATGGTCAAAAACTACTTAATCAAATCGGCATGTTTGGAAATTTGCCGGGAAGCGGTCAGTTGACACGCCCGCGTGACGGCGCATAAATCCGCCAAAGCCACGCTAAAGTCTTGGTTAATAATAACATAGTCGGCATTGTGGACATGTTTTAAGTCCTCGCGGGCGGCACTCAGACGCCGCTCAATCACCTCCGGCGAGTCTTTGCCACGTTCGACCAGCCGTTGCTGCAGAGTTTCAATGGATGGCGGCACAATATAGATATAAACCATGTCGGCGAAGATCTTTTTGACCGCCAAGGCACCTTGCCAGTCAATTTCCAGTAATACATCGACCCCGGTGGCGCGCACGGTTTCGATCCATTTTTTAGACGTCCCGTATAAATTGCCATACACCTCGGCAAATTCCAGGAATTCGTCGTTGGCTGCCAGGGTTTCAAATGCCGCGCGGGTCAAAAAGTGATAGTCACGACCGGCAACTTCACCTTCGCGTGGCGCGCGCGTGGTGTACGAAACCGACAGTTGTAGTGCCGGATTGGATTTCAGCAGGCCGGCGATGAGGCTCGATTTGCCGGCGCCGGACGGTCCCACCACGGTAAAAAGGCAGCCACTCATTTCATCACTCGATGTTCTGGATTTGTTCACGCATTTGTTCGATCAAAACCTTCAGCTCTATGGCCACACGCGATGACTCGGCTGACACGGATTTTGAACCGAGGGTGTTGGATTCGCGGTTGAGCTCCTGCATCAAAAAGTCGAGGCGTTTGCCGATGGCCCCACCGGACTTTAATACCCGCCGTACCTCGCTGGTATGGGCGCCCAATCGATTCAACTCCTCGGCAATGTCGATGCGCGAGGCAAACAACACCACTTCCTGCTTTAGGCGGTCGTCGCTGGCAGCATTGAGGTCGGCGTCGGCGATTTTTTGCCTGAGTTTGTCTTCGTATGCCGACACCATTTGTGGCACCAGCGGGGCGACCTGTTTGGTCAGGTTGTCGATGCCGTCAAGCCGCTCAATCAGCATTTGCGCCAATTTTTCGCCCTCGCGTCTGCGGGTGGCGTCGAGCTCCTGAATGGCCTCGCCAAACAACATCAAAAACGGCTCTTTAATCGATTCGGCCGTCATTTCACTATTGGCCAAAACACCGGGGACGTGCATGATTTCCCATACAGACAGCGGGCGGGCATCAAATGTCGTCAGGATGTCGGCTTGGGTAAGCTTTAACGCGGCCAGTGCCGCCGTACTTGGAGTACTGGCTGCCTGGGTCACATCATTGGTCAGGGTGACCCGGCAATCCACTTTGCCACGGGTCAGGGCTGCCGCGAGTTTGTCACGCATCATGCCTTCCAGACTGCGGATTTCTTCCGGCATGCGGGTCTGAAACTCAAGGTAACGATGGTTGACCGATTTGAGCTCGATTGCCACCCGACCGCCTGGAACATCGCGGGTGACCGATGCGAAGCCGGTCATGCTTTTGACAGATTGGGGCGCATGAGCCATTGCCGAGGGGTCCGTATGTAGGGTTGGAGTGGGGTTGGAGTGTGAAAAAACGCCGTCCGAAGTATTCCGGCAAGGAAAAATGCGGGCGTGTCTTGCCGTGCGGTTTCGGGCACAATTATAGCTTACCGTCGTTGTCGGCTCAGTTGGCGACCAGGATAATTGCAGCATCCCAGACCAATTGGAATCATGGCGTCACAATCCAACCAGCCGTTGCCGGAAGGCTACCAGCTCAAAAACTACACGATTGAAAAAGTGCTCTCGTCGGGTGGGTTTTCGATTGTCTATCTGGCGACGGATGAGAACAACACTCCTTTTGCGATCAAGGAATATTTGCCGGCCTCGCTGGTGGTGCGAGCCGATGGTGCCAACGTGGCAATTAATGCCGATGAAAATCTGTCGGTGTTTCGTCATGGCCTGAAATGTTTTTTTGAAGAGGGCCGTTCACTCGCGCTGATTTCACACCCCAACATCATCCGTGTGGAAAATTTTTTCCGCGCCAATGAAACTGTTTATATGGTCATGCAGTACGTGCGCGGCCGCACCCTGCAATTCCACATTCAGCGCCACCGCCATGAATTTTCGGAGGCGTTTATCCGTCGCATGTTCACGCATCTGCTGAACGGTTTGCGTGAGGTGCATGCCAACAAACTTTTGCACCTTGATATAAAGCCGGCCAATATCTACATCACCATGGAAGGCAAACCGGTGTTGCTGGATTTTGGTGCCGCGCGGCAGGCGTTAACCGCCGATGCGCCAAAGTTGCGCCCTATGTACACGGCCGGTTATGCCGCCACCGAACAGTATTTGAATCACGATCAAATGGGCCCGTGGACCGACATTTATGCCATCGGCGCCACCATGTACAACTGTATTGGCGGCATTCAACCGCCCCCCGCCAACGAGCGTCTGGAAAATGATCGGATCGAGCCGTTGCGTGGACTAGCCAAGAGTGAATATTCAGAGGATCTTTACGACATTGTCGATTGGTGCCTGAAACTTGATCATCTCAGACGCCCGCAGTCGGCGTTTGAATTGCAAAAAGCCTTGATGAAAGACTCCACAGAGTGGCGGGTTGAAGCCGAGCCTGGTCAAGTGGAGTCCACCTTTGCCGACCGGATCAAAGCCACGCTCAGCAAGAAAATATTCTGACCATGCGGTTCACAATTTTTCAGGAAAGTCATATTGGTGGGCGCAAGGTCAACCAGGATCGACTCGCCTATTCTTATTCAAAAGATGTACTGCTGATGGTCATTGCCGACGGCATGGGGGGGCATGCGCGCGGTGAAATCGCCGCTGAAATTGCCGTCAACACCGTCAACAACCGGTTTCAGGTTGAGGCGCGCACCGCGTTGCGTCGCCCCAAGGAATTCCTCGAAACCGCCATTCATTCCGCCCATCGCGCCATTGTCGCCTTTGCGGATAAAAACGACATGCTCGAATGCCCGCGCACCACCATCGTCGCCGTCGTTATTCAGCACGGCAAAGCCGTCTGGGCGCACGTCGGTGATTCACGTCTATATTTATTTCGCGACGGTCGTCTGGCGGCCGCGACCAGCGATCACTCACGGGTGCAACAAATGATTGATGCCGGAGTGATCACCGCGGCACAAGCGGCGGTCCATCCCGATCGCAACAAAATTTACAACTGCGTTGGTGGTGTCCTGCCCCCGACAATCACTCATTCCGAAGAGTGGAATATGAATGTTGGCGACAGCATTTGGATTTCAACCGATGGATTTTGGGGGCCGCTCAACGCGGACCAAATTGGCGCCAGGGCACGTAATACCGACGTATTGTCGTTGGTTCCTGAATTGATGGAAGAAGCCGAACGGATTGCCGGCGATGAGTCTGACAATCTTTCCGTGGTTGCGTTGAAGTGGGAAAAACAGGATGAGGGCGAGCCGGCTTCATCCGTGACCGTGACCGAGCCGATTGAAGGCTTTGCTACTTCAGCCAAAACGGTGCAACAAACCGACGGCCTCAAAGATGATATTTCCGACGATGAAATCGAAAAGGCGATTGCGGAAATTCAAAACGCAATCAAAAACGTCGGCCGTCAATAGTGGTATTGGTGACATTCAACCCCATGCGCCCCCAACAATTTTTTAATAAGTAGAAATTCAATATGCCACGTTCCTTTAATCGCACTGCCAACGACTTACGTCCGGTCACCATTACCCGCAACTTCACCAAACACGCGGAGGGTTCGGTGTTGATCGCAGTCGGCGATACCAAAGTGTTGTGCACCGCCAGTGTTGAAGAGCGGGTGCCGCCCCACAAAAAAAATTCCGGCGAGGGCTGGGTGACGGCCGAATACGGCATGTTGCCGCGCGCCACCAATACCCGCTCCGACCGTGAAGCGGCGCGGGGCAAACAAACCGGCCGCACACAGGAGATTCAGCGCTTGATTGGTCGTTCATTACGCGCAGTGGTGGATTTGAAAAAACTCGGTGAGCGTCAAATCACGCTTGATTGTGACGTGATCCAAGCCGACGGCGGCACCCGTTGCGCCGCCATTACCGGCGCGTTTGTGGCTCTGCAGGATGCGGTTGCCGGGCTGATCAAAAAAGGACTCATCAAAGAGTCACCGGTGCGCGATTCGGTCGCGGCCGTGTCGGTTGGGTTGCATGGTGATGGTGCGTTGTTGGATCTGGATTACAGCGAAGACTCGACCTGTGAAACCGACATGAATGTGGTCATGACCGGCTCCGGAACATTTATCGAAATCCAAGGCACCGCTGAGGGGGTGCCTTTTACCCGCGCGCAATCCGATCAATTGTTGGCCCTGGCTGAGGCCGGCATTGGTCAATTAATTGTTGCGCAAAAGGCGTCGCTGGCTGCGTAACTCGCGCCGGCAATGGGTTTGCCTGATCACACGATCCCAACATGTCGCGACTATATTTGTTATCACGATCAATACTCATCGAATTTGATGGCCACCGGCTCGTTGAGATGGAAGCGGCCGACATTGGTGCGTTACAAAATTTTTATGAGGCCAATCCGGAATACAACCTGATTGTTGCCGGTCAGCCGCCGCACGCAACGTTGGCGTACGAAGATTTTTATGAACTGCCGCCAGCAGAATTTCCCTTTACCAAAAAAACCATGATTGGTCTGGTTGATCAATCCGGCGCACTGCTTGGTGTCGCTGACATTGTTTCGGATTTGTTCGCCGCCCACGTGTGGCACATCGGTTTTTTTATGGTCGCAACAAAACACTACGGCAGCGGGCTGGCTGCCAAGTTTTACCACGCGTTGGAAACATGGATGGCCGGACAGGGCGCACGCTGGCTCCGACTGGGTGTGGTTGCGGATAATCCGCGCGGCAAAAGCTTTTGGCAGCGAAACGGTTATCAAAAAGTGCGGACACGCGAAAGTTTTTACCAGAACGCTGGTCGGACCCACACGCTGGACGTATTGGTCAAACCACTGGCGGACAATAATGTGCACGACTATCTCGCGTTGGTGGTCAGGGACCGGCCCGAATAAGATAAACGGTGCCGAACGTTAAACGCGATATTTGCCAATGAACGCCCGGTCGATGTAATTCTTCCAACGCCACACCCAGCGGCCTTCCCAGGAAAATCTTCCCCAGGTGCCAATCGCGTGTTTGTCTCCGGTTGAAATCAGATACAAGGAGGTGAGTTGCGGCTGGTAAGGGGTTAAATCTTCACCCGCCAAAATACGCCGTAAGTTGTCCGCCAGTGGTGGCCCGGCACGCACGGCATACACACCCGACTTGGGCCGCGAAAAATTTTGCATGGTGGCGCAGTCCCCGACCGCAAATACATTGGCATGGCTGACCGACTGCAAACAATCATTGGTCAGAATGTAGCCGCCACCATCACACATCACTCCCGACTCATGTGGCCACGTTGCCGCTGCCGCACCCAATGCCGCGATCACAAAATCAGCCGGTATGAGTTGGTTTTCTGCCAACACCACACCCTCTGCATTCACACTTTGCGCCACCGCGCCGGTGCGTAATGTGATTCCTGCGCGTGACAATGCGCGTTCAATGCGCGGCGCAACCGGACCGGGTAGGGTGTTGTCCGCGGATAGGAGGGTGATGTTGATTTTATGTTTGGCCAATGCAAATTGCAGCGCGAGCGCCACTTCCACGCCACCGGCACCGGCACCGATGATCGCGATGGTTGACGATTGCCCGGCTTGATGGCGCGCCACGATCGATTGTTTTAATTCACTCATGGCGGTGATAAATTGTTCAATCGGCCGAATGGAAATGACCCCACCGTTGTTCAGTGGAGACGATTCATTTTGATCGGCAGCTGTGGTGGATAGGGTGCGAATGGTGGGTATGGTTTTGGCCACAGAGCCGGTGTCGATGCTCAACCAATCAAATTGAATCCGTTCGCCGGATGTGCACACCACCTCATTTGAGGAAAAATCAATTGACTGACAAGTCGTTTCAATGAGTGTGACGCCCGCCGCATCGGCGAGAGGTTGCAGCTGAATCAAACAATCTTCCAGCGGGTAGTGACCGGCGATCCATCCCGGCAACATGCCCGAATACACCTGCCGCAAATAAGGCGTGATGAGGGTGATCTTGGTATCCGCTGGCGGATCCGCCGCGAAAGATTTCAAAACATGAACATGGGCGTGACCGCCGCCGAGCAGGACGAGTTGTTTCATTTTTTTATTGACGCCTGAAATCGAAAAACAAAATCACCGAACCAGCTGGTGACCTGCTCTTTGGTTTGGTCGGTGTCGCTGCCAATCGCGACCGCCGTCACACGCGGTGGTTCGCGGCCAAAGGCGGCGCGAAAATCAGCGGCGACATCGCGGCTTTGTTCCTGCCATTGATTGATGTTGCTGTCGCCGGATTGCAACACAATGATGCGCACACGATCGGTGTACGGGCTCCAACGGCTCAGCCCGATGGCGGATTTGTTGCCCCACACATAACAAATGGCGGCAGTCGGCACATCGGCCCCACTGACAAATCGCGCCAGACGAATCTTGGTGCGGTCGGTAAACGACAGACTCTCCAACGGCACCTCAAAAATCACATAGACACGCGCCGCAAAATCGTCACCGGCTTTGGTGCTGATGTCTGCTTTGGTGATGGTGCGGTTGACTTTCCATCGCCACGATAATTGTCCGGTTTTAAGTGGGTCAACCTGCAACGGTAATGCCACCGTGCTGGCGGACTGATTGGATTCAACCTTTAATACGGTGATACTGGCATCGTCAACCAAAGAAAATTGATTGACCGGAATATTCGGCACCGTCAGTGGTTTAAATGCGGCAGGCAGTGTGTCGGTGGGTTTGAGATCGGAAAATTTTGCGGTGGAAATGTTGATGATGGGTTCGGCGGACGATACCCATCCTGCTGCCGCCACCAACCCAACCAATGAGGTTGTCACAATCAGTAACCGTGCGCGTTTGGTCATGTCGGCCAATAAAATTCAAAAGCTGGTTTGAGTGTTTTTAGGCGCGCCAAATCATCCGGCCGATCGACGTCCCAGAGTGTGGGCATTTCGTGCCAAACCAGTCTGGAGGTGGTGAGGGCGTCACGTTGTTGCGCCATTACTTGGTCGGTGCCCCAGTCGATGTTGTTAAACATGGTAGGTCTGGTTTTGTTGGCGCCGATCAATACATAACCGCCATCGTCGGCAGGGGTGAGCACCACATCGTGGTCGGCCAACTTCGCGGCTGCGTCGAGTAAATGTTTTTTAGTGAAAGCGGCACAATCCGCGCCGATCAACAACACCTGCGGCCACTCGGCGAGTGCTTCATTGAGGCTGTGCAACATACGTTCACCGAGATTGTCGCTACTGCATTGTTCGGCGAGATCGATATCAAACTCGTCGGCGCAATCCTCAAAAAAACCGTGCGACACATCCGGCGCGCCGCATAACACCACATCAAAACCGGTGGCACAGGCGGTGGTGATGACGCGTTCTGCCAAGGCAGTGTGCAACATCGCCGCGCCCGCGGCGCCGAGCGCGGGAATCAAACGGGTTTTTACCGTGCCGGGAATCGGTGCCTTGGCAAAAATCAGAATTGCAGTATCAATGGCCATAATATTGTTGATGCAAAGTTGTTGGTGAAGCGCCAAAAAAATACGCCAGACGAATCCGCCACATGGTGAAAATGGTGCGCCAAATGCCGTGTTTTTGCCAGCGGCGACCGGAGGTGACCATGGTGTCATGCAAACAGGCCGGACGCGCGATTTTTTTCAAACGTGATGACATTTCCACATCTTCCATCAGCGGTTGTGCCGGAAAACCACCCACCTGTAAAAAAGCTGCGCGCGTCATAAACATTCCCTGATCACCGGTGCAAATACCGGTCAGGCGTGAGCGATGGTTCATGAACCAGGCAATCACCGCCAACATCGGTTGTTTGCCATCGATACGAATATCAAAACGTCCCCAAGACGCGCCATTGGAAATGGCCGCCAATATGGCCATGTCCGCATCGTCTGGCAATAACGAATCCGCATGCAAAAACAACAGCACATCACTATTCGTGGCCGCTGCACCGGCATTCAATTGTGATGCGCGTCCTTTTTCTGTGCTCAGCACGCAGTCACAAAGTGGCGTTGCCAGTTCAATGGTGTTGTCGGTGCTGCCACCATCCGCAACACAAATTTCAACACCGCGTGTACGCATGGCCTGCAACGGAAGCAGTGTGGCGACAATATTGGCGGCTTCGTTTAAAGCGGGAATGATGATGGTCAAGCGCGATGCGGGTGATGGGGACATGATGCCATTTTAGACGTGCAATGAGGGTGAAGCCACCCTCTCCCCAACCCCTCCCCCGTGAAGGGGGAGGGGCTTTACTTTCCCTCAGGTGGGACAATGGCGCACCTAAAGCGAAGCAGACGGATCGAGGAAGAGGGGTTTTACTTCCCTCTCCCCGGGAGGGAGAGGGGCACACTTGAAGCGAAGCAGAGGGGCCGAGGGAGAGGGGAACGACTTGCAGATAGTCACCATCATCAATAGCCGGATAAATAGAATAATCTGTTGATGAAACTCAACATTGGGCGGGCATTTCCGGCAACAATGGCTTGAAGACGCCCGCTAATAGCCGAGTTTATTTTTTATCGTTGATCGCCCAGTCGTATTCCAAATAACCAATGGTGACCTTGCCGTCGCGAATCTTCTGTTGGTCGGCCGGACTATCCGCCAGCAATTTTGCATAACGGCCGAAATATTCCGCCTTTGTTTTGATTGGAATTGTTTTGCCGTCAAAACCGGTCAATCCCTTTTCCCAATCCTCGCCAAACCAATTAAAGATCATCGACACTTCCAACTTGCCATTGGCATATCGGTTTCGGGTACGGTCGGACAAAAACCGCACGGCCTGTTCTTCGAGTTGGGCTTCGAGGCGTTCAGCAACAAACGCTTCCTCGCGCAACGCCGGGCAGCCGATTGACGCACAGTTGACCGCATAGTGCACCCGTGGTTCGTTGTAGATGCCGGGTTTGCGTAAGGTGTCGTGTTCAATGCCGTCAAGCGAAAAATCCTGGCCGAGTAATTTGATAAACGGACGTTTCCAGCGGTTATCAAAAAAACTACCGATATCTTTGATCGACTTCACCGGATAGTTTTGCAACATCAACTCCAACGTGAAGCCATTGTAGGCGTTGATCAAAAAAGCCATGCGTTGTGGTTTGGTCCAGACATTAAAGTCAACAGCGGTGACTGCGGACAGGCCGGCGAGATAGGCTTGTAATACGGCACGATCTTTTTGTAATGCGGCGTAGCGCACCTGCGTAATTTTGCCGCCATCAATCACCACCACATGTTTTTTCAGTAGGTTGGTGAATGCCGTATGGCTGTGGTCAAAACCAGTTGCCGCAGATGCGGCGGGTGCGGTGCTCGTGGTGGATACGGCGTGTGCGGCACCCTTGGCCAACCCCGCGACCAACAACACCGATGCCATTAAAAATGTGCGCTTATTCATAATAGTTTCAGCTCAATGTCGGTCAATGGGATGGCGGTTGTTTTGGGTAAGCCGGTGTGTTGTCCGGTTTCACCACCAATGACACCACACTCGATAACAGCGTCCCAAAACCGCCTTCACCGCGGGTCCAGTCATTCAGCGCCTTGCCGACCGCCAATTTGCCTACTGTGGCGGTGGAGCGTTTATACACACCGGCGGCAAATTTGTTTGCCTCAGCCATTGTCGGGTAAGTGTGAATGGTGGCGAGGATACCTTCCAAGCCAAAACCGTGTTTCATCGCCGCGACAAATTCAATCAACAAATCACCGGCGTGTTCACCGACAATGGTCGCGCCTAAAATTTTGTCCGAGCCTTTGGGTGTGATCACTTTCACAAAGCCGTGTGCCTCGCCATCGGCAATTGCGCGATCGAGATCATCGATGCCGTACACATGAACATCGTGGTCGATGCCCTGTTCTTTGGCTTCCTGTTCATTGATGCCCACCCGTGCCACTTCCGGATCGGTAAACGTCGCCCACGGCACCACCGAATAATCAACTTTGAATTTTTTGAAGGTGCCGAACAGCGCATTCACCGCTGTGTACCACGCCATATGTGAGGCGGTGTGGGTGAATTGATACGGGCCGGCGACATCACCGCAGGCAAAAATATTCGGATAAATCGTTTCCAGATAATCGTTCGTTTCAACCACTTTTTTGGCGGGAATGCCCAACTCTTCAAGGCCGAATCCTGTGGTGTTGGCAATCCGTCCAACCGCACACAAAATTTCATCAAAAGCGATGCGTTTGGTTTGTTTGCCGTTGGGCCCGTCGTGCTCCACCAGCAAATATTTTTCACCATTCTCCACCACCACGGCGGTGGCTTTATGGTTGTCCAATACCGTCACACCTTCGCGTTCAAATTTTTGTTTGACGATGGCCGAGACTTCGACATCTTCACGCAGCATGATGCGCGGCATCATTTCAACCTGTGTCACCTGGCTGCCAAAACGCGCGAAACATTGGGTGAGCTCACAACCGATCGGTCCGCCACCGAGCACCACCAGACGTTTTGGCAGGGTGCGGATTTGCCAAATGTTGTCTGAGGTGAGTGGCTTGGCTTCCGCGAGGCCGGGAATAGGTGGCACAAATGGCCGCGCACCGGTAGCGATGACAATATTTTTGGTGGTGAGCCTCTGCGTGTGGCCATCCTCAAGCGTGATTTCCACTTCCCACGGCGAAATAATTTTGCCGGTGCCTTTGACACAATCCACACCCAGCGACGTGTAACGCGCCACCGAATCGTGTGGCTCGATGGCGTCCACCACGCGTGACACCCGTTCCATCACCCCGGCGAAATCCCACTCGGCGCTGGCCGATATAAAACCCAACTCTTTGGCACGCGAAATATGATTGAGCAATTTGGCGGCGCGGATCAGCGCCTTGGACGGCACACAGCCGGTATTTAAACAATCACCGCCCATTTTGTGTTTCTCAATCAAGGTGACTTTGGCTTTAACCGCAGCGGCGATGTAGCTCGTTACCAGTCCGGCCGAACCCGCGCCGATCACCACCACGTTGCGATCAAAGTGTGTGGGTTTTTTATCCGCCCACGCTGCATAAACTTTTTTGGCCTTGATGCGGTCGAGAATTTTTTTGGCGATGATCGGAAATATGCCGAGCAATACAAACGCCAGACCGAGTTGCCACGACAACTTGAATTGGCCGAGTTGGGTGCCGGCGTACACATAAACAATCGTACCGGCAAACATCCCGACCTGGCTCACCCAATAAAACGTCCAGGTGCGGATTTTGGTCAGGCCCATTGCCAGATTCACCAGAAAAAACGGTACGGCTGGCACCAGGCGCAGCGCAAATAAATAAAACGCGCCTTCTTTGGCGACACCTTCATTCAATGCTTTGAGTTTGTTGCCGTACTTACTTTGCACCCAATCACCGATGACAAAACGCGAAATCAAAAACGCCAGAGTCGCGCCGATGGTGGAAGCGAACGAGATCACAATCACGCCGGTGGTAATGCCAAATACCGCCCCGCCCACCAGGGTCAGAATTGCCGCGCCCGGCAATGACGTTGCGGCCATCAGAACATAAATCACAAAGTAGATGCCGATGGTTAAGGCTGGATTGGCGACATAGGTGTTGTTGATGGCCTGCTGTTGCGCGCGGAAATAGTCGAGGCTAAAAAATTGGCGAAGGTCAAAAATAAAAAACGCCGCAACCAGCGCGATCAAAACAAGCAGTACCATCAATTGGCTTTTTTTCATTGTTCTTCCTGAGGTGCAAGCGTGGGAGGGTGATTTAATTAGAAATGGTCTAGCGGTAGTCTAGCCTTGCATCATAAAGCTTGCTACGCGCACACGGAGGGTGCCCGTACCAAACCCAATGCGTGTGGTGGTGCATAGGCCGGGCCACGACTGATGCGGGAAAAATACGACACATGTGCCGCCGAGCCCACCGGCCAGTTATTCAAAAACGTTTGTTGAAATGCGTCGTGTGGGTAATGTACGGGTAGGGCGTCAATATGGATGCCACCGATCACTTCGCCGTATTGCGCCACGCCTTCGGCCAAGGGGTGAATCGAAATCCGACTGATCAAACCATATTGGGTACCGGCAAAATTGGGCATACCAGCCGCGCCATTGTTGATGACAAACCGACGCGCGTCACCGGTGCCAAAACGTCGGAAGGTCGGCAGGCAAGTGTGGCTGGAAGCAAAGCCGGCCAGATTATTTTCTTGGCAAATTTGTTTCAGCCAATTGATGTTGTCTGGCTCATGCAGCGCGTCGTGGGCAAAACGCCAACCGGCCAACGACTCGGCATCACCATGCACAATGCCAATTCGTTGCCCGCCAACGTCGGCCAGCAAATGCATTGGCAAGTTTGCCAATCGATCGGCCATGGCGGGTGTGGAGCCGAGTGTGGAAACAGCAGTTGCCCCGGATGTGGAGCACGCAGTGGCGC
>JAYTBF010000126.1:0-11279 GCA_043737175.1 Burkholderiales bacterium | reverse complement strand
AATGGATATGAGTTGTGTGCCGCGGATCTGTGCGGCACCGGTGGTGATGTTGATGCTTTGGCGTCATTCTTTTGATCTGTGTGGTGGCAAACAAATCGACCCGGAAACCTATTTGGCCGCACATACAGACATGCTGATTCATTCGTTATCAAACAAGGCGGCACAGTCCGCGCCGATTGCTCCCAAAATGCACAGTTAAGCCGACAAAACACCGGGTGGTGTTTGCGCCATCCCGTTAAAATAGCCAAACCACACCTAAACCAATATCCCAGCCGAAGCCCCCATCATGACCATCGAACAAGCCCGTTTTAATATGGTTGAGCAACAAATCCGTCCCTGGGACGTGCTCGATCAGGACGTACTGGCGATGTTATTTACGGTTAAACGCGAAGATTTTGTGCCCGCTGCCTACCGTTCAATGGCGTTTATGGATACTGAAATTCCCTTGAATGAAAACGGCGAAGGACAATCGATGCTCTCGCCAAAACTGGAGGCGCGTATTCTCCAGGAGGTCGCGCCAAAGTCACACGAGCGCGCCTTGGAAATTGGCACCGGTTCAGGTTATTTCACCGCCTTGTTGGCAAAGTCGCTCGAGCGGGTCGCGTCAATCGAATACTTCCAAACCTTGGCCACCAGCGCCGCAGCCAAACTTGCCGCAGCCGGTATTGGCAATGTCGAAATTACCGTCGGCGACGCCGCCACCAGCCCGGCTGCATTTGCCCCGCCACTGCAAAAATTCGAAGTGATTGTATTCACCGGGTCGTTGCCCGAGTTGCCATCAGCATACCTGCCCTATCTGGCAATCGGTGGGCGTCTATTTGCCGTGATTGGCGACGCACCGGCCATGAAAGGCACCTTGATCACCAAAATCACCGAGACGGCCTTCAACACCAGTGAATTATTTGAAACCGTGGTGCCGCCGCTGTTGAATGCGCCGCAGCCGTCGCGTTTTCAGTTTTAACCATACCGACTTTTATGCGTCAGCTTTCCGCCATTGAACTCAGCAAACTGCTTGAATCCCCCCCTGCCGAGCGACCGGTGATGCTGGACGTGCGCGAACCTTGGGAGTGGGCGCTGGCCAAAATAGACGGTGCCACGTTGTTGCCAATGCAACAAATACCGGGGCGCATCCAAGAGATCGACTCGGCGCATCCTACGGTCGTAATTTGTCATCACGGCATGAGAAGTCTGCAGGTCGTCGCATATCTGCAGCAGCAGGGCTTTGATAACTTGCATAATCTGCAGGGTGGTATCGACGCCTGGTCACGGACGGTTGATCGTTCGGTGCCGACTTATTGATCCGCGTTACGCGTCCACCCAAACTAATTTCCGTTCTTTTGTTCGAAGGTCCAATCGTACCCATGAAAAACCACAAACTCTCTCGCCTTGTTGCCGGACTTTTTGTCACCACTCTGGCCAGCTCCTTTAGTGTCGGTGCCAATGCCGCCGATCTGATGTCGATTTATCGCGACGCAATTTCACAAGATCCGGTCTTTGCCTCTGCCCGCGCCACTTATGAGGCCGCCAAAGAGGCCTCACCACAGGCACGCGCAACCATTCTGCCGAGCATTTCATTGTCCGGCAGCCAAACACGCTTCGACAGCGAATCAAATTCCGCAGGTATTGTTCGCAATAGCGACTACACCAGCAAAGGCTATTCGTTAACCCTCACCCAGCCTCTGTTCAGAATGCAAAGCTGGATTGCGGTTGACCAGGCGGGATTACAGGTCAAACAAGCCGAAGCGGTGTTTGCTGACGCCAAACAAAACATTGTCTCGCGCACCGCGCAGGCCTATTTTGATGTGTTGCTGTCACAAGATAACGTCACCTTGTCGGCTGCCCAGAAAAAGGCATTTGCCGAACAACTTGCCCAAGCCAAGCGCAATTTTGAAGTTGGCACCTCGACGATTGTCGATACCTACGAGGCACAGGCCCGTTACGATTTATCGGTGTCACGCGAAATCGCCGATCAGAACGATCTCGAAATCAAGAAAAACGCGCTGCAGCAATTGATCGGTAAAGACGCACCGGCGCTGTCACCGCTGCGCGACAAAGCACCGTTGGCGCTGCCAACCCCGGCCGACCCGTTGTTATGGGTGAAAGGCGCGGAAGAAGCCAGCCCTGTCATCGCCCAGTCGCGAGCCATTTATGAAATCGCCCAGAAAGAAGTTAATCGCAGCCAGTCGGGTCATTTACCGACACTCGATCTCACCGGCGGTTATTCTTACAGCGACGCACCATCCACCGGCACACCATTTACCTCAAAGGGAACCTCCGTCGGCTTGGTTTTGACCATCCCGATATTTCAAGGCGGCGGCACCCAATCCAGAGTCCGCCAAGCGCTTTCCAATCGTACGCGCGCCGAGCAAGATCTTGAAAACAGCAAACGGGTCGTCGGCCAATCTGTGCGTACCTCCTTCCTGAATGTGACCAGTGGTGTTGCCCAGGTGAAGGCGTTGGAAGCTTCGTTGATATCGTCGCAGGCATCGTTGGATTCAACCTTGCTTGGTAAAGAAGTTGGTGTGCGCACCAACGTCGATGTGTTGAATTCACAGCAGTTGTTATTTCAAACGCGTCGTGATTTGCAGCAGGCGCGATACACCACTATTTTGTCGCAGCTTCGTTTGAAGTCGGCCGCCGGCCGTTTAACCGAAGAAGATTTGGCGGAAATTAACCGATTGTTGGTTAACTAGTTATCACTGTTTAAAAGGTGTTTGAGGCGTTATTGCCGCAAACGCCGCGCCCGTCAACGACTTTCATTTAAACGACATTACTTTTTCAGCCGTGATTGAATGACGGCGATAGATCGGTCAGTCGCGCCGCCGTGCGCCGTGGCAAAACCAAGTGCGTTGGCGCCGATCATGGCCAACAATTCGCCATTTGCCAGCAATTGTTTTGCGGTTGTCATAGCTTCTGCCGGGTTGGCGACGTTGCGCATGGCATTGGCGTCGGTCGCCAATTGCACTGCTTCGCTGAAATTGAATGTTGATGGACCCATGATGACCGGTTTGGCCAATGCTGCCGCCTCGATCAGATTCTGTCCCCCCAGCGGTTCAAAGCTGCCGCCAATAATAGCCACGTCACACATGGCGTAATAGGACTGCATTTCGCCCATCGAGTCACCCAGCCAGACGTCGGCCAGCCGCATCGGGTCACCGGCGCTACCTGCGTCATCCATCTGGCTGCGGCGTTTGATCAGCAGCCCGGTTTCTTGCAATTGGGCAAACACCGCGTCAAATCTTGATGGATGGCGTGGCACCACCACCAGCAATGGCTGCCGCATTTGACCCGGCAATGGACCCACCGCTGGACCCGCAACTGGGCCAGTCATCGGCCAGTCGGTTACGTTCCGAAATGCGGCAATCAACGGCAGCTCTTCATGGTCGCGGGTGCTTGCCAGCAAAATCACTTTGCGACCATCCAGGCGTTTTCGCCACGCCAATCCTTGATGAATCGCCGTTTCATTCAGTGCCTGATCAAATTTCAAATTACCGGTGATTTCGACCGTGGTAGCACCGAGGCTGGAGAGGCGCGCCGCGTCATCCGCCGACTGCGCCAGAACAGCAGAAAACGATTGCATCGCCTGTCGCGCTAACGCGCGAATCGGCGCAAATTTTAAATAACCCTGTTGCGATTTTTGCGACATTCTGGCGTTGACCAAAAACGCCGGTACCCGACGTTGTTTGCAGGCGGCGAGCAGATTCGGCCATAACTCTGTTTCCATGACGATCAACATTTTTGGTTGGTGTCGGGACATAAACAAAGCCAGCGCCCACGGTAAGTCGTAGGGCAAATACACCACCGCAACGTCGTCCGCCAACAGCCCGCGCGCGGTGCGGCGACCGGTGGGGGTCATACAGGTCAACAGGATTGAATGATCGGCATAGGCGAGGCGCAATTTGTCGATCAGCGGCACGGCTGCACGTACTTCACCGACCGAAACGGCATGAATCCAAATTGTATTTTTGCGGCTGGAGGCGTCACCGGCCAAACCAAATCGTTCGCCGATGTGTTGACGATAACCGTGTTCTTTGCGGCCGCGCAGCCAAAGTCGCGCCAGCACCAACGGCACTGCCAGATGAAACAACAGGCTGTAAACAAGCCGCAACATCATTGCGCCCCTGCTGCAATTTTTGTGACTGCATCAAGCACGCAGTCTACTGTTACAACTGCGGGTTGATCGCGGCTGCCACCGCCTAAATTGACCGCACGCAGCGTATCGGATTCACCTGCATAGAGGGTTTCACCCGCGTAGAGGCCGGTGGCAACCGGTTGGGTGGAGAGGAAAATGCCGATTGCCGGGCGCTTTAAAGCCACCGCCAAATGTGCCAGACCCGTGTCCACCCCCACCACCAATTTGGCACCGGCCAGCACCGCTGCCGTCTGTGGCAACGGCATTGGCTCGAGCGCGCGGGCATCGGCAGCGACATCACCAATACCAGTGGCGATTTCGGCGCTGCGGGCAAATTCTGAGGAGTTACCCGCCAGCACAACCACCCGCCAGCCCCGTTCATTACAGGCGCGGCCCAATTCAATCCAAGACGCGACCGGCCAGCACTTGTCGGCGCGGCTGGTGGCGTGCAAAAACACGACGTAAGTGCCGGATGTTAAAGCCGGGTCATCAGACGGCGCCACCACCACACCGTAATCACAATCCTGCGGAAGGTCGTAACGCAAGGCCGATGCAGCCAGGGCGCGGTTGCGAGACACTGCGTGGGTGTGGCGATCGATCGCCACGGTGTGTTGATACCAGCGCGTCGCCATTGGCTCGCGTGCGCTGCTTCGATCAAATCCGGCAATCGGTCCATTTGCCCAATGGGCGACGAGTGCACTCTTGAGCAAGCCCTGGGATTCGATGATGAGGTCGTAGCGGTGCCGGCTTAATGCTCTTTTTTCGTCAAAAAAACGCAACCAGTTGGCCGGCCGCCACCAGGTTTTTTTTAATGCACGCAGGTGCACTGTAAAAACAGTCTGAATATCTGGATGCAGTCGCACCAACGGGGCGTAGGCTGCCTCCGTAACCCAGTCAATCGTGGCATCGGGAAAGGCGCGCCGCAGATCACGGGCAACCGGGAAATTGTGAACAACGTCGCCAAGCGAGGATAGTTTGACCAACAAGATGCGCATATCGCAATTTTACGTGCTCCTTGCGGCTGACACCAATATTGGCACGACAAGATCAAGCCTGTTCGCGTAGAATTTCACGCACAATGACCCAAAAAATCCCGCTTTCTGTTTGTATTATCGCCAAAGACGCGGCAAGTCAAATTGCCGAATGTATTGAAAGTGTCGGTTTTGCCGACGAAATTCTGGTGGTAGATTCCGGTTCCGAAGACGAGACCCGCGCCATCGCAAGTGTGCGCAATTGTCGCGTGATTGAAAAAGAATGGCTCGGTTTTGGCAAACAAAAACAATTTGCCGTCACCGCCGCCAAACACGACTGGGTGTTGTGTCTGGATGTGGATGAACGCGCCACCCCGGAACTTGAAGCCAGTATTCGTGCCACGCTGGCTGCACCGACATGCAAAGCCTATCGGATGGCGCGCCGCAATCGGTTTTTTGGCCGGTGGTTAAACCACGGTGAAGGTTATCCGGATTGGTCGTTACGACTGTTTCACCGTCAATTCGCCAGTTGGAGCAACGACCCGGTGCACGAAGCCGTGATCACCACTGAATCGGTCGGGAAACTCAGCGGCGATCTTTTGCACGAGTCAGCTGAGGAAATTTCGACCTATTTGCTGAAGCAAAATCGATATTCATCGATTCATGCTGAATCGTTGTTTGAGCAGGGGGTGCGGGCGGGATATTGGCGATTGTTTTTGAGTCCGACGGCGCGTTTTATCAAATTTTATTTCTTGCGACGCGGATTTCTCGATGGCGGGCCGGGATTTGCCCATGTTGCCATCGGCAGTTTTGCGGCCTTCGCCAAATACGCCAAATTGATCGAATTGACCAAAAAGTCACAGCAGGGTTGACCGCGCCATACTGCTAAAATGATGCGCTTTAGTCACTGTCCTGTGTTTGTCACGCACTATCCGTGTCGGGCGCATGGAAATAAATAAATGATCATTGTTACCGGTGGTGCGGGCTTTATTGGCTCCAACTTTATTCGCGACTGGCTTGCCAACTCTACTGAGCCGGTTTGTAATCTCGACAAACTGACCTACGCGGGTAATTTACAGTCACTGGATGACGTTGCCAGCCATCCCCAATACCGGTTTGTCAAAGGGGATATTGGTGACCGGGTGCTGGTCGATAAATTATTTGCCGAGCTGAAACCACGCGCCGTGGTCAATTTTGCAGCGGAAAGTCATGTTGACCGCTCCATTCAGGGTGCGGACGAGTTTATTGCCACCAATGTGGTCGGCACCTTTAATTTGCTCGAAGCCACGCGCAAATTTTGGATGGCCTTGAGCACCGATGAGCAGGCCGAATTTCGCTTTTTGCACGTTTCCACCGACGAAGTGTACGGCTCGCTTGGCATGGACGACGCGCCGTTTGCGGAAACCCATCGCTACGAACCAAACAGCCCTTATTCGGCGTCGAAGGCCGCCTCGGATCATTTGGTGCGCGCCCATCATCACACTTACGGCTTGCCGGTGTTGACCACCAATTGCTCGAATAATTACGGCCCGTATCACTTTCCGGAAAAACTCATCCCGTTGATGATCACCCATGCCCTGACCGGTAAACCCTTGCCGGTTTATGGTGACGGCAAAAACGTGCGCGACTGGTTGTACGTGCTCGATCATTGCCGGGCGATCCGGCTGGTGCTGGCCAAGGGGCGGGTTGGCGAGGTGTACAACGTCGGCGGGCAGAATGAGCGCAACAATTTGCAGGTGGTGCACGCCATTTGTGCGACGCTGGATGAATTAATGCCCCGTCAGGATGGCAGCAAATACGCCAGCCTGATTCAGTTTGTCAAAGACCGGCCGGGGCATGATCGCCGTTATGCGGTGGATGCGACCAAATTGGAACAAGAGTTGGGCTGGTCTGCCGAAGAAAATTTTGAAAGTGGATTGAAAAAAACCATTCGTTGGTATCTAGATCATCAGGCATGGGTAACAGGGGTGACCTCGGGCAGCTATCGTGATTGGATAGACAAACAATATGGAGAAACAAAATGAACCGTAAAGGCATCATTCTTGCCGGCGGCAGTGGCACACGGCTTTACCCGGTGACTCAGGTGGTCTCCAAACAGTTGCTGCCGATCTACGATAAACCGATGGTGTATTACCCTCTGTCGACACTGATGCTGGCCGGCATTCGCGACATTCTGATCATTTCCACGCCGCAAGATACGCCGCGCTTCACCGAATTACTCGGTGACGGCAAAAAGTGGGGGTTGAATCTGTCGTATGCGGTGCAACCGTCGCCGGATGGGCTGGCACAGGCGTTTATCATCGGTGAAAAATTTATCGGTGACGATCCGTCGGCGTTGATCCTCGGCGACAACATTTTTTACGGCCATGACTTGTCCGGCTTGTTGAGTCGTGCGGCGACGCGCACCTCCGGTGCGACCGTGTTTACGTACCCGGTGCAAGACCCGGAGCGTTACGGTGTTGCTGAATTTGATCGTGAAGGCCGGGTGATTTCACTGGAAGAAAAACCCGCCAATCCAAAGTCTCGTTACGCGGTAACCGGTATTTATTTTTACGACAATCAAGTTGTGGAGTTGGCGAAGTCATTAAAGCCATCCAAACGCGGCGAGTTGGAAATTACCGACTTGAACCGGTTGTACCTGGAGCGCGGACAACTCACCTGCGAAGCCATGGGGCGTGGCATGGCGTGGCTCGATACCGGAACCCATGAGTCCTTGCTCGAAGCCTCGCAATACATCGAAACCATCGAGCGCCGGCAGGGCTTAAAAGTCGCTTGCCCGGAGGAAATCGCTTTTCGCCAACAGTGGATTAGCGCCACCGACGTTGAGGCGCTGGCCAAACCGATGCTCAAAAATGCCTACGGGCAATATTTGATTCGTATGTTGTCGGAGACGCTCTACTAATGCGCCTCGTTGATACCTCCATCGCCGATGTCAAAATTATTGAGCCCACCGTGTATGGTGATACACGCGGATTTTTTTTCGAGAGTTTTAACGAAAAACAATTCGCCGAGTTGACCGGAATAAGTGATCGGTTTGTGCAGGACAATCACTCCAAAAGTGCCCGTGGTGTATTGCGTGGCCTGCATTACCAAATTGAACAGTCACAGGGAAAATTGGTGAGGGTGGTGGCGGGTGAGGTGTTTGATATTGTGGTCGACTTACGCCGCCATTCGCCCACCTTTGGCCAACACGTGGCGGCAACCTTGTCGGCAGCAAATAAAAAAATGTTGTGGGTGCCAAAAGGATTTGCCCACGGTTTTCTGGTGACCTCGGATCACGCCGAGTTTTTATACAAAACCACCGACTATTACGCGCCCAAACACGAACGCAGCCTGCGTTGGAATGACCCGGCGCTCAACATTGATTGGCCGATCGCAATTTCCGGTGAACCCCAGCTCAAAGCAGCCGATGCCAACGCGCCCCTGCTGGCCGACGCCGAAACTTTTGGTTAAGTTATGAATTCAACACGCATTTTAATCACCGGTAAAAACGGCCAACTCGGTTACGAATTGGCCCGCTTGTTTTCGACCGTCAAAGATGTTGAGGTTCTGGCGCTGGATCGCAGTCAGCTTGATTTGACCAAGCCGGATGAAATGCGCAGTGTAATTCGCAAATTGAAACCGGCGCTGATCATCAACGCCGCCGCCTACACGGCGGTTGATCAAGCCGAGCGCGAAGCAACATTAGCCATGCAAGTAAATGGTTTTGCGCCGGGAATTTTGGCGGAAGCGGCAAATGAATGTGGCGCATTGTTGATTCATTTTTCCACCGACTATGTTTTTTCAGGTGATGGCAATACGCCTTATCAAGAAACCGACGCGGTGGCGCCACAAAGTGTTTATGGCAAAACCAAGCTCGCCGGTGAGTTGGCGGTGTCGTCGATTGCCAAGCGCTATTTAATTTTGCGCGCGGCCTGGTTGTATTCGAATCGCCGCCACAATTTTTTGTTGACCATGCTGCGTCTGGCGCGCGAACGCGACCAATTAAAAGTGGTCAATGACCAGCTGGGCTCACCGACCTGGGTGCGGGATGTGGCCGAGGCAACGTCACGATTGGTGACCATCAGCAACGGTGCGGTGGATACAGCGGCCGCCAACGGCATTTATCATGTCACCGCAACCGGGGTTACGTCATGGTTCGGTTTTGCCGACGCCATTATTCGCCAAACCGCCGACCCACAACGACGCGTAAAACAAGTTGAGGCGATCACCACCGCCGAATATCAGGCGCCCGCGCCGCGGCCCGCCTATTCGGTGTTGGCGCATGACAAATTAGCCGCCGCCGGTATTCCGATGCGCGATTGGCAAAGCCAGTTGCACGATTGTTTGCAGGAACGCGAAAAACTTGCCACTGAACCGGCCGAGCCATCCGCAGCGTTGGTCACTGCCGCGCCGGTGGTGCCGGTGCAATTGTTTGTGCCGACCTTTCGCATCGACGAGTGTTTGGGTGAAATTCGCGAGTGCCTGGAAAAAGGCTGGACCGGTCTTGGTTTTAAAACGGTCGAGTTTGAAGCGGCGTGGAAAAACTACACAGGATTGCCACACGCGCACTTCTTAAATTCGGCAACCGTTGGTTTGCATCTGGCGGTCGAAGTGCTCAAACGCAAACACGGCTGGGCGGATGGCGATGAGATCATCACCACTCCCCTCACCTTTGTTTCCGATAGCCACACCATTTTGTACGCCAACATGAAACCGGTGTTTGCCGATGTGGATGTCTCTTTGTGTCTGGATCCGGTCGATGTTGCCAAAAAAATCACGCCCAAAACACGTGCGGTGATGTTTGTCGGCATGGGCGGCAACCCTGGCCAGTATCAGGCGGTGTTAAAGCTGTGTCGTGATCGTGGCTTGATGATGATTCTTGACGCCGCCCATATGGCCGGCACTCGGGTTGGTCTGGGGGCGCAGGCCCGTCACGTGGGTTTTGATGCAGATGTGACGGTATTCAGTTATCAAGCGGTGAAAAATTTACCGACTGCCGACGCCGGCATGATTTGTTTTCGCGATGCCGCGGACGACGAACTTGCGCGCAAATTGACCTGGATGGGCATCAACAAAGATACTTATGCCCGCACCGCGGCGCAGGGCAATTACAAATGGAAATACGACGTTGAGTTTGTTGGTTATAAATATCATGGCAATTCCATCATGGCGGCCATTGCGCTGGTGCAGCTCAAGTATTTGGATGTCGATAATGACCGGCGGCGTGCCATTGCCAAGCGGTATCGGGACGGATTTGCCGCGCATAAATGTATTCGCACCATTCCGGTCGCCGAAAATTGTCAATCGTCGACACACTTGTTTCAAATTCGCGTCAACAATCGCGATGAACTGATGGCCTTGTTAAACGACGCCGCCATCTATCCGGGGGTGCATTATCGTGACAACACCCACTACCGCATGTTTGCATATGCCGATGGCACCTGTCCGGCCGCACGCGCGGCATCCGACGACATTATTTCGCTGCCGTTACATTTGCGTATGAGCGACACCGACGTCGATCGTGTGATTGAAGAAGTTATCCGGTGCGCGCAACCGTGAGTCAGGCAAAGTCCACTATTGCCGGCGGAGCGGTTCGGTTACGGATGCTGACCGAAGACGATTTGCCGATGACACTCGCATGGCGCAATCGTGACGAAGTGCGCAAGTGGTTCCGACAATCGGCAGTGATTGATCTGGCCTTGCATACCGCATGGTTTCGACAGCTGCAATTGGCAGACGATGCGTTGGTGTTTATTGTTGAAGACAATAACAACGGTGAGGCGGTTGGCCAGGTGTCGATTTATCATATTGATCGCGAAATTGGTGAAGCCGAAGTCGGACGGTTTATTGCCGCACCGGGCGCGTCCGGCAAGGGATTTATTCGCGCCGCGATTATTGCGTTGACCCAATTTGCATTCGGCGAGTTGGAGCTGGCGCGCCTTTATTTGGAAGTGATTGGCAATAATGAACGGGCCATCCGTTTGTACGCCTCGGTCGGGTTCGAAGTTTTTGCCGGCCCGGTCGCATTACAATCAAGCGAACAGCGCCTGGTCATGATGGAAATGAAAAAGCCGACATGAACGTCTTCAGAAAACTCGCCGGTGATAACGTGACCGCTTTGCGCAATTGGCGGGTGTGGTGGCATTTGGGTATGGCCGACGTACGCAACAAGTTTGCCAAGTCGGTGGTCGGCC
>JAYTBF010000125.1:0-11287 GCA_043737175.1 Burkholderiales bacterium | reverse complement strand
ACCGGACGCGACATTTATTGTGACGATTTGGTCTGCGATGAAACAAAACGATCCACAGGCGTTGGTCACCTGCTCATGACGCACATGGAGAACATCGGTCGCCAGCGCGGCTGCAGTGCGTTAACGCTTGATTCCGGCACGCAGCGCTTGCAGGCGCATCAATTTTATTTTCGTGAGGGATTAACCATTCCCTCATTTCATTTTTCGAAATCATTGTAATGAAACCAATCAGAGTTGGCTTGTTGGGCTTGGGTACCGTCGGCGCGGGTACGATTGATGTATTGAGTCGCAATCGAGAGGTGATCACACGTCGTGCTGGCCGGGAGATTCGTATCACCCACGCGACTGCGCGTGATCTGACCAAACCGCGTACTGTTTCTCTGGGTGGCATCGAGATGGTCACCGATCCGTTTTTGCTGGTGACCCATCCGGACATTGATATTGTCTGTGAATTAATTGGTGGCGATGAAACCACCAAAGAATTGGTTCTCGCCGCCATCAACAGCGGCAAACATGTGGTCACGGCCAACAAGGCCCTGCTGGCCAAACACGGCAATGAAATATTTGCGGCCGCGCAAAAACACAAAGTCATGGTTGCCTTTGAAGCCGCGGTTGCCGGTGGTGTGCCGATTATCAAGGCGCTGCGCGAGGGGCTGACGGCTAACCGTATCGAATGGATTGCGGGCATTATCAACGGCACGTCCAATTTTATTCTGTCGGAAATGCGTTCAAAAGGAACCAGTTTCGAGATTGCCTTAAAAGATGCCCAGGCAAAAGGGTATGCAGAAGCCGACCCAACCTTTGACATTGAAGGTGTCGATGCCGCACACAAACTGACCATTTTGTCGGCGATTGCTTTTGGCATTCCGATTCAGTTTGCCAAGGCCTACACCGAGGGCATTTCTGCGCTCACTGACAAAGACATCAAATACGCCGAACAGTTGGGCTATCGCATCAAGTTGTTGGGCATCACCAGATTTGCCAAGCATGGAATTGAATTACGCGTGCACCCGACGCTGATTCCCGAGAAACGACTAATCGCCAACGTAGAAGGCGTGATGAACGCAATTTTGGTTAAAGGTGATGCGGTCGGGGCAACACTTTATTACGGCCGTGGCGCCGGCGCAGAGGCGACGGCGAGTGCAGTGGTGGCCGATCTGGTGGATGTGACGCGTATGTTGACCTCGGACCCTGAGCAGCGGGTTCCGCACCTCGCGTTTCAGCCAGATCAATTACACGACACGCCCATTTTGCCGATGGGCAAGGTTGAAACCGCCTATTACCTGCGTTTGTCTGTTTATGACCGACCCGGCGTGATGGCGGACGTGACGCGCATCCTGGCGGACAGCAACATTTCAATCGATGCGATGTTGCAAAAGGAGGCCGAAGAGGGCGAAGACGTGGTGGACGTCATCATCTTGACGCACGTTTGCCTAGAAGAAAACGCCAATACCGCGATTGCCAAAATTGAACAACTCGCCACCATTGCCGGCAAGGTGGTGCGAATCCGTCTGGAAGAGTTGAACGGATGAAATACGTTTCCACACGCGGCACATCGCCCGACGAGGCCCGCTCCTTTTGCGACATTCTGCTCGAGGGTCTCGCCCCGGATGGCGGCCTGTATTTGCCGCAGTCCTATCCGTCGCTGACGGCGGACGATTTGCAGGCGATGCGCGGCATGTCGTATGCGGATCTGGCGTTTGCGGTGATCTCGCGTTTTGTGGATGACATCCCGGCGGCGGATTTGAAAGTGTTGCTCGACAAGACCTATACCGCCGAAGTGTTTGGCACTGACGACATCACGCCGGTGGTGCGTTTGGAGCCCGGACTCTATTTGCTGAAATGCTCCAACGGCCCGACGCTTGCGTTCAAAGACATCGCCATGCAGTTTCTCGGCCATTTGTTTGAGTATGTGTTGGCACGAGAAGGCCGCACCATGAATATTTTAGGTGCCACTTCGGGAGATACCGGTTCGGCGGCAGAGTATGCGATGCGAGGCAAAGCCGGGGTGAATGTGTTTATGTTGTCACCGCACGGCAAGATGTCGCCATTTCAAACCGCACAAATGTTTTCCCTGCAGGATGCCAATATTCACAACATCGCCATTGATGGAGTGTTTGACGATTGCCAGGATATCGTCAAAGCGGTATCGAATGACCTTAAATTTAAGGCGGCACATCATATTGGCGCGGTAAATTCAATTAATTGGGGCCGGATTGTCGCGCAGGTGGTGTACTACTTCAAAGCCTATTTCGCCGCAACGAGAATGAATGACGAGAAAGTCTCATTCGCAGTTCCATCTGGAAATTTTGGCAACGTATTGGCGGGACACGTTGCCCGTATGATGGGGCTGCCCATTGCCCAGTTGGTGGTGGCAACCAATGAAAATGATGTGCTCGATGAGTTTTTTAGAACCGGCAAATACCGACCGCGACAGTCGGTGGAAACCCGGCAGACTTCGAGTCCGTCAATGGATATCTCCAAGGCGTCAAATTTTGAACGATTCATTTATGACCTTGTTTGGCGGGATCCGGCCATGGTGCGCGAGCTGATGTTAAAAGTCGATGGTGAGGGTGGCTTTGACCTGTCGAGCATCGAAGACGTCTGGAAACGCCTGCCGGGATTTGGTTTTGTTTCCGGCCGCTGCAACCACGCGGATAGAATTTCAACGATTCGGCACGTCTGGAAAAAATTTCAGATCGAAATTGATCCCCACACGGCTGACGGTGTGAAAGTTGCGCTGGAGAATCGGTTGCCTAATCTGCCGATGATTTGCATTGAAACGGCTTTGCCTATCAAATTCGAGGCAACCATGATCGAGGCGCTCGGACGGCCACCGCAACGGCCGGCTCAATTTGTCGGTTTGGAAGAGTTGCCGCAGCGGTTTGAGGTGATGGCGGCCGATGCGCACGCTGTCAAAGATTTTATCGCCAAGACGGTTGGCTAGAGATCATTCAAAAAATCCGCTTGATTCTTCGCCAGCCAGCAGGCGGCTTCAGGCATTTAATTGCCGTGTGCGTCCGTGGTGAGGCTCTTGGTGGTGAATAGGTAGTCCTTCAACTCGCCTGAAAATCGTTCGTCATTACGACGGATCCATTCAAGCAACATCGCGGCATGTTCCTTTTCTTCGTCGCGATTGTGTTCGAGTATTTTTTTCAATACTGGATCCTTGCAGGCGGCGGCACGCTGGTTGTACCAGTCTACGGCTTCAAGTTCTTCCATGAGAGACGAAATAGCGCGGTGCATATCGCGTACCGAATCGTTGAGTTCGCTGATGGGTTCGTGGGTGCCGACACTAGACATATTTATTCACTCCTGTCAGATTGATAAAAAGGTGCGATCAGCCTTAAATTTCGGCCATCAGCAGCTGGATTGTATTTGCTGCTAGTCCCAAGTTTGAACGAACACCAGATAACCGGTTACAAGAGCCAGTACCGCACCGGCAAAAATCGCAACAAATAAAACCCTAATGATTTGTTTGTCCTTGGAGGCAACCAGTTCGGCGTGCTCGGCAGTTGCTGGTACCGTCCCTTCAAGTCCGTCGATCAAACGGCGCTGGCGAATACAAAACATCAACACGGCCCCCATGATGAGACAAAAGCCGACAAACACTGCGATCAGGCTGGCGATCAGCATAGTCTATTTGCCGGCGTTTGCCTTGGTGGGTGACTCGTACGGAACTTCCAAACTCTCAACCAGTTTTTCGCGCATGGCGCTGGGCACTTTGCCGTCATGCACCTGGTTTAACCTGCGCTGTAAAAAGGCGTCACGCAAAAACTGGTATTTGTCGAGCGCGGCTTCTTCAAGGGTTTTGCCGGCACTCAGCAGTTCGGCACGAATATTGATGATGTCGAGGCCGAAGGTCGAGTTGCGTGTTGGCACATGATCAATTTGTCGGCCATAGGATAAACGTCCATCCGGATAACGCGCAACTGCATCGCGTAGGGTGGATGGGCCCATAAACGGCAATACCAAATATGGGCCGCTGCCGACTCCCCATTTGCCGAGGGTTTGTCCAAAGTCCTCTTCGTGTTTAGCTAATCCCATCGGCGACGCAACGTCAAAAAGTCCGAGAATCCCCAGTGTGGAATTGACCAAAACACGGCCTAGGTCCGACGCCGCATTGGCGGGTTTGCCCTGTAACAGATTATTCACGCCGGTGGCAACATCCGCCACATTGCTAAAAACATTCACCACACCGGAACGTACAAATTGTGGTGTCACCGCCTGATATCCCTTTGCCAACGGTTGCAGGATGATTTGATCGGCCTTGTCATTAAATTCGAAGGTTACGCGGTTCATTCCTTCGAATGGATCAGCAGGAATGTTATTGGTCGACGCGCAACCCACCAACATGGAGAGAGCCGTGATCAGTGCTAAATTTTTAAACATTGAAATGATTTAGTGGAGGTTAAAACGCATGGAGAGATCGAGGGCATGGACATCTTTGGTCAGCGCGCCAACCGAAATGCGATCGACGCCGGTTTCGGCGATTGCGCGAATAGTATTCAGATTGATGCCACCCGAGGCTTCAAGTTCGGCATGGCCATCGACCAACTTGACCGCCGCGGCAATATCGTCCAATTTAAAGTTATCCAGCAAAATCAACTTGGCTCCACAGGCCAATGCTTCTTTTAATTGTTTTTTTGTTTCAACTTCAATTTCAATCATGGTCGAGGCCGCCGCCTGATGTTTGACCAGATCAAATGCGGCGTCGAGCGCCGGTTTAATCCCACCTGCGGCGAGGATGTGATTCTCTTTGATCAGAATGCCATCATACAATCCGAATCGATGGTTGTGGCCACCACCGGCCCGCACCGCAAATTTAAGTGCCATGCGCAATCCGGGCAGGGTCTTGCGGGTGTCGAACACCTTGGCATGGGTGCCGCTAATTTTGCTGACATAACGCTGTGTTTTAGTGGCAACGGCAGAGAGTGTTTGCAGAAAATTCAAAGCGGAGCGTTCCGCAGTCAACATCGCGCGGGCATTGCCAACAATTTCGCACAGGGGCTGGCCGGCAACAATTTTTTCACCGTCCTGCGCGTGCCAGAAAATCTCACAATCCGGATCAAGCTCGGTAAAAGTACGCGTAAACCAATCTTTTCCAGCCAAAATGCCGTCAATACGCGCCATAACGCTGGCATTGCCACGGACGGACGGCCCGATCAGGCTCGCCGTCAAATCACCGGAACCCACATCCTCGGCCAAAGCCTTGGTTACATCGCGGGTAATGGTGAGCTCAAGATCATGCGCAAAATCAGACACAAAAGTCCCTTGAATTATTATGGTCAATCCCTATATACAGGGCATCAATTCGACTATTACAGGATACCACGCCATGCGTGCCGACAAACTCACCACCAAGTTTCAGGAAGCGCTCGCCGATGCTCAATCTTTGGCGTTGGCCAACGACAATAACTTTATTGAGCCACCGCATCTGCTGTCCGCGCTGATCGAACAATCGGACAGCGGGACTACTTCATTACTGTCGCGGGCAGGATTGGCGGTCCCCAAGTTGAAGTCAGCTCTCGAACTGGCGATCAGGAATCTGCCGAAGGTTGAAGGCAATAACGGCGAAATTTCGGTTTCACGCGAATTGTCCAATTTGCTCAATTTGACTGACAAAGAAGCCGGTAAACGTGGCGATCAATTTATTGCCTCCGAATGGTTTTTATTGGCGCTGGTAAATGACAAGGGTGAGACCGGGCGCATTCTTCGTGAAAGTGGTGCCAACGCCAAATCACTTGAGGCGGCAATTATCGCGGTACGCGGCAGCGAAAGTGTTGATTCAGCGGACGCCGACGGGCAACGAGAAACCCTGAAAAAATACACTATTGATTTGACCGAGCTGGCACGTAAAAACAAGCTTGACCCGGTCATTGGCCGCGATGACGAGATCCGTCGAGCCATCCAGGTTTTACAACGGCGCACCAAAAATAATCCTGTATTGATTGGTGAGCCGGGTGTCGGCAAAACCGCCATCGTCGAGGGGTTGGCGCAGCGTATTGTCAACGGCGAAGTGCCGGACAGCCTGAAGGGCAAGCGGGTGTTGTCACTCGACATGGCGAGCCTGCTGGCCGGTGCCAAATACCGCGGCGAATTTGAAGAGCGCCTCAAGGCCGTCTTAAAGGAATTGTCGCAGGACGAAGGCATGACCATTGTGTTTATCGATGAATTGCACACCATGGTCGGGGCAGGCAAGGCCGAAGGCGCGATGGATGCCGGCAATATGTTGAAGCCGGCGCTGGCTCGCGGTGAATTGCATTGTATCGGCGCGACCACGCTCGACGAATACCGCAAATACGTTGAAAAGGACGCGGCGCTGGAGCGACGCTTTCAAAAAGTGTTGGTGGAGGAGCCGAGTGTCGAATCGACCATCGCCATCTTGCGCGGGCTTAAAGAAAAATATGAGGTGCACCACGGCATCGAAATTACCGATCCGGCGATCGTCGCCGCGGCGGAACTTTCGCATAGATACATTACTGACCGGTTCCTGCCAGACAAGGCGATTGACCTGATTGATGAAGCGGCGTCCCGCGTGAAAATGGAAATTGACTCCAAGCCGGAGGTGATGGATAAACTCGACCGTCGATTGATCCAGCTAAAAATTGAACGTGAAGCGGTTCGCAAAGAAAAAGATGACGCCTCGCGTAAACGCATGGCGTTGATCGAGGAGGAAATCCGTCGCCTCGAAAAAGAGTATTCGGATCTGGAGGAAATCTGGAAAGCCGAAAAGGCGCAAGTGCAGGGCACGGCGCACATCAAAGAGGAAATCGAAAAAATCCGCGCGCAAATCGGCGATTTGCAACGCAAGGGTCAATTCGACAAACTCGCTGAATTGCAATACGGCAAATTGCCACAATTAGAAAAACAAATGCAACACGCCGAGTCTGGTGGCAACGGCGAAGGCGCCAAACCAAAAGCTGCCACGTTACTTCGCACCCAGGTGGGTGTGGATGAAATTGCCGAAGTGGTGTCGCGCGCGACCGGTATTCCGGTATCAAAAATGATGCAGGGCGAGCGCGATAAGCTGGTACATATGGAAGCGAAGTTGCACGAACGTGTGGTTGGGCAGGATGAAGCAGTACGTCTGGTGTCCGACGCAATCCGCCGTTCGCGTGCCGGTTTGTCCGACGAGAGTAAGCCGTATGGATCATTCCTGTTTCTGGGGCCAACCGGCGTTGGTAAAACCGAGCTTTGCAAAACGCTCGCGGCGTTTTTGTTTGATTCGGAAGAACATTTGATTCGTATCGACATGAGCGAATTTATGGAAAAACATTCGGTGTCACGTCTAATTGGTGCGCCGCCGGGTTATGTTGGTTACGATGAAGGCGGCTACTTGACCGAAGCGGTGCGTCGCAAACCGTATTCCGTCATTCTGCTGGACGAAGTTGAGAAGGCGCATCCGGACGTTTTTAATGTGTTGTTGCAGGTGCTCGACGATGGTCGCATGACCGATGGTCAGGGCCGAACGGTTGACTTCAAGAATACCGTAATCGTGATGACATCCAACTTGGGCTCCCAACAAATTCAGGCGATGACCGGCTCCGATTACGAGGTGATCAAGCTCGCTGTGATGGCCGAAGTCAAAAATTATTTCCGTCCGGAATTTGTCAATCGAATTGACGAAGTGGTGGTGTTTCACGCGCTGGATGAAAAAAATATTGCGTCCATTGCCAAAATTCAATTGCAAAGTCTGATCAAGCGCGTCGCCAAAATGGAAATGACGCTGGACGTATCGGCGGCGGCACTGGCGGAAATTGCCAACGCTGGCTACGACCCGGTGTATGGTGCCCGACCGTTAAAACGTGCCATCCAGCAGCAGATTGAAAATCCACTTGCCAAGGCGATTCTCGAGGGGAAATTTGCCGCCAAGGATGTGATTTCCGTGGATGTTCAATCGGGGGTATTCGTTTTTGGCAAGGCTTGATCGGTGCCAAGGACGATTACCTGCCGGTGACGTAAAATCGCCTGATGTCGACTATTGCTCCGGCCCCTACATCTGCCAACAACGCGTCCTTTCGCACCGACGCGACCATTATTTCGCTGGTCGGCGTCGCCCACGGTACCTCGCATTTTTTTCACTTGATGCTGCCGCCGCTGTTCCCGTTTTTTATGGCGGAGTTCGCCATGGGATTCGCGGCAGTGGGCACCTTGATGACCATTTTTTTTGTGGTGTCGGGCATCGGTCAGGCCATTGCTGGAATCTGGGTGGACCGTTTTGGTGCCGAGCGGGTGTTGTTTGCCGGCATTGGCCTGCTCATTATTTCTGGTTTACTGGTTTCGATTGCCGCCGATTTTAACGGTTTGATGTTGGCTGCTTTGGTGGCGGGTTGTGGCAACAGTATTTTTCATCCCGCCGATTTTGCCCTCATCAATCGCCGCGTCTCAGCTGCCCGCCTGGGCCATGCATTTTCTGTGCACGGATTATCTGGAAATATGGGTTGGGCACTGGCACCGATTGTGATGCTGGCCGCGGCCAGCGCTTTTGGCTGGCGGGCGGCCGGAATAGCTGCTGCGTTGGTCGGCAGCTTGTCGTTGATGTTGCTGGTATGGAAGCGCAAATTGTTGCGTTACGAATTAGCGCAGGTCGTTGGTGGCACCGGTCTAACCGGCCAGCAACCGCCGGTACGGGTCAGTTTTGTGGATATATTGCGGCAGCCGGTGGTGTGGGCGGCGTTTGCATTTTTCTTTTTTGCCACCTTCGGTTTTGGTGCCCTGCAAAATTTTGCACCGTCGTTGTTAACGACCTTGTTTGACCTGTCGCTCGGTGCGGCGACCTCCGCACTGTCGATTTATTTGGTTGGCAGTGGCTGCGGTTTGGTGCTTGGCGGTTTTCTTGCCAAACCGGGTAACCAGCACGAAGGTTATGTGGCGCTGTCATTTGGTATCGGCGCATCAATTGCGTTGCTGCTGGCATTTCTACCGTTTCCGCCGTGGCTGGTGTTGCCGACCATGGCAACCATGGGTTTTGCGGTCGGTATCGCCGGCCCATCTCGTGATCTGCTGGTGCGCACGGCGACTAAGGCGACATTGGGCGAGGGTGCATTTGGCCGCGTTTACGGCATGGTTTATTCGGGATTGGATGTGGGTTTGGCAGTCGCGCCGATCGCATTTGGCTTAATGCTCGATGCCGCTTTGCCGCGTGGTGTATTTATTGGCATCGCTGTTTCTTTGCTGCTGGCAATTTTCGCCGCTTGGGGTGTGGCAAAACTATCCGCCAAGGCGATATTAAAAGTCTAATATTTGCGCGGTATTTGAAGAGATATTGGCTGAAAGATGACGCCAATAAACGACTTTTATATGATGACTACGCTGTCACGCCAAACAGGGTGCCGATCGCCGCGGTCAACGCCATCGCCAAGGCGCCCCAAAATGTCACCCGAAACATAGGTTTGACGATGCCGACGCCGCCGGCGCGGCCGGATAGGGCGCCGAGTAAAGCAAGGCATAGCAGCGCACTGCTAGAAACTGCAGGCATGACCATCGACACCGGCACCAGCATCACCACCAGCAGCGGCAACAATGCGCCAATGGCAAACGTCGCAGCGGATGCCATGGCCGCTTGTAACGGTTTGGCGGTCATGATTTCCGAAATGCCGAGTTCGTCGCGGGTGTGGGCACCGAGGGCGTCATGTACCATCAACTGCTCGGCGACCTGATTGGCTAGGTCATGATCCAGTCCACGTCCGACATAGATCGCAGCGAGTTCGGCTTGTTCGTGTGCGGGATCGGCGGCGAGTTCTTTGCGTTCGCGATTGATGTCGGCTTGCTCGGTATCAGCCTGTGAGCTGACAGACACATATTCACCGGCAGCCATCGACATGGCACCTGCCACCAATGCGGCGACACCGGCGATAAAGATATTACCGGCGCTGGCGCCGGCGGCGGCCACACCGAGAATCAGACTGGCAGTGGAGACAATGCCGTCGTTGGCGCCCATCACCGCCGCGCGCAGCCACCCAACGCGATGGGTGCGATGACGCTCAATATGTCTCATAACAGGTCATCCATTGTTTGTTAGCTGGTCGCGTGATGGTTATGCCGCTCAGGAAGTTTTGGCATTTCAGGTTGCTCAGGCAATTCTGCCAGTTCTGACATGATTAACGAGCCGATGGCCTGTTGCACATTCAGAATGTTCAGGCCGAATAGTTTTGCGCGTGACTTCAAGCCAAATACGGCGTTGTCGCGCGAAACCAGCGCATCCACTTGGTGGTGATAGGCGAGCGCAATAAAGTGCTCGTCGTCGCGATCCCGGCAGCGTGGGAATCCGCCCGGCATCAATAGATTTTTGAGGGATGCGCCGGCTGGTAATGTCACCACCGATGTGTGCTGACAGTATTTTTCGTATATTTCCTGTTGGCGGTCAGGGCTGAGTTTGAGTTGACGATAGGCTAGCACCCGTTTGAGCTCTTCAAGTGCCGGCAGGTGGGTCAACACCACCAGCCGACCATCGGCCACCCGTTCACGCATCGGCGACATGTAGGGATCATTAAACATTAACCAATCGATCACCACATTGGTATCCACCACCCAACGCAACGGCGTGGTTTTTTCGCTCGATATCATTTTGACGGTCGCGCGTCGCTGAGTGCGACACCGGCCGCGTGGCCGGATGCCCATGCCCACTGAAAATTAAAACCACCGAGATGACCGGTGACATCGACCACTTCGCCGATGAAATACAAATTGGGAATCGTGTTAACCGACATGGTTTTGGACGACAACGCTTTGGTGTCGACGCCGCCCAGGGTGACTTCGGCTTTGTTGTAGCCAAGTGTCCCAGATGGTTTGACCTGCCAATCACTGAGGCCCGCCAAGATCTCGGCATAGGCTTTATCGGTGAATTGATTGGCTGGTTTGTCGAACTGATGGGCGGTGCACCAACTCTCGGCAAATCGGCGCGGCAGGAATTCTGCCATCACATTGTGCAGTAATGCCTTGGATTGGCGCGCTTGGTTTAGTGCCGCATGTGCCGCGTCACCAGGCAAAACATTAACGTGTATCGGTGCCTTTGGCGACCCAGACTGCCAGTACGATGAAATTTGCAATATCGCCGGGCCGGACAAACCACGATGGGTGAGCAATACCGCTTCGCGGAATCGACCTGACCCACAGGTGACTTCGGCGTCGAGTGAAATACCGGACAGGTCGCCAAATTTGGCCATGGCGTCCGGCTCAAAGGCCAGCGGTACCAATGCCGGTTTGGGGGGGACAATGCCGAGCCCAAACTGTTCGGCCACCTGATACCCAAACGGCGTGGCACCAATTTTTGATACGGCCAGGC
>JAYTBF010000124.1:0-11308 GCA_043737175.1 Burkholderiales bacterium | reverse complement strand
AATGTCCAAGGCATAAATCGTTTTGATCGGCGTTTTTGCCTGGCAGTCCGATGAGCGGAATACTGAAAAATCATGCTCACCCAAAAGCTGCTCGGCCGCCGCCGACATCGCCGCAATATCCAGTGGCGCGTGAAACCATCCAACCAGCCCCCTTTCAATACCGACGTCGACGGCATCGTTTAACAGCAAATAACGATAAGTACGTGAGCGCGCCGAAAAACGGGCATGAAACTCCTCGGCGTGTTCGGCGGCAATCTGCTGGCCCCAAATAATCCTGATGTCGTCCGGCAAAAAGGCGTTGACACCACGCACCCATGATTGCGCATCACGTTCGACATCGGTATCAAGATGAATCACCTGCGCAGTAGCATGGACACCGGCATCGGTGCGGCCCGCACAGGTCACCTTGACCGCCACGCCTAAAAGCTTCGCAATTGCGGACTCAACGCGGTCTTGCACACCACAACCAGATGGTTGGGTCTGCCATCCACAATAGTTGATGCCGCGATATTCAATGCCCAGGGCAACACGCATGATCAATAGGCTGGTGGTGGTGAAAAATGGGGCACAACAAAAACAAAGGGCGCGGAGTTTCCCGCGCCCTGAACTTGAACCATCGAACGACGGGCTATAAACGAGCCAAAATTGTCTTTGCTTCCTGCGCTTGTGCTGCAGATCCCTCTCGGGAAACTTCATTCAATATCTCTTTTGCACCTTCGCTATCGCCGATTTCTAGATAGGCTTTGGCCAACTCGAGCTTGGTTGCAACTGCACCACCATCACCATTATCGGCTGACGCAACCCCGGCTGAAGGATCATCCAGATCGAGTGATAAATCGCTTAAATCCATCGACATCGCGGGTGCTGCAGACGCAGTCGTTGATGCCGTAGAACCGGCTGGTTCGTCCAGCGATAGTGACGAGAGGTCAAAATCAAAACCGCTTGATTCTGCGGATGCGGCTGACGGCTGAGCCGCCACCGGGGCTGCCGATTGCGCAGGATTGTCCAGCGCCAAATCAAAATCAAGGCCGCCTGAATCGTCGGCACCAATATCCAACATGCCTTTATCATGTGAGGCCACTGCCGCCCCAGCATCCGGCGAATTAAGGTCAAGATCGAAGTCGAGCGCATCATCCGCCGCAGGCGCCGGCTGGTCAGAATTCGGTGAAGTCACATCAAAGGCGACATCGGGCGCGTGTGCGGAAGCCGCATCATCAAAACCAAGATCAAAGTCCAAATCAGGTTTACCGGCATCACCACCCGCGTCATCTGGCGCTTTAAGTGCAGTATCACCCGATTCAAACGCACCGGTGGCTTCATACGGACGACCACCGTACAAATCATTCGACGGGTCAATTGAGGCACCCATGCCAGCCGCCTTGGCCCACATTGGATCACCTTCACCGACGGCATCTTTTAATTGACGGGCAACCGTTTCAAACGCAGCGGCACTCTTGCGCGTGTGATAAATCTCCAACAATTTCATTGAAATCTCATGGCGTGATTTGTCACGCACCATGGCTTCCTTGAGGATTTCTTCAGCCTGCGCATCACGACCATAGGCAATATAAACTTCCGCTTCCGCCACCGGATCCACTTCATCGGTGTCAATGGCGCCTGGGCCGGCTTTATCAAAATCGGTCAGGAACGAGCTGTTACCGGTATCGACCAAACCACCCGCTTTATTGCCGGTAATCGTATTTGGCTTCAGGTCAGAGGGCATCAACGACGATGTCTCCGACATACCTGTTGCTGACGCCGTCGACTGTTTGCGACGCCGCATAAACAAGAATCCGCCAATCAACAATACACCGGCACCGCCGGCAATGATTGGCAAATTGTCCATCACCGTTTCCATTAAATCTGGCTCTTTAGGCGCCGGCGCAGGCGCCTTGGCAGGCGCTTTTGCGACGGCCGGAGTGGTGGGTTTGGCGTCAGGCTTTGGCGCGTCAACTTTTGGCGCATCGGCTGGTTTTGCAGGCACATTTGCGGCCGGAGCTGTCGCAACCGGAGGTGTCACAACCGGTGCGGTGACTTGGGCAACTTGCGCAGGCTTGGTTTCAGCAGGTTTCACAACCGCAGGGGGCGCTGTTTTTAATTCAAGTAATTTTTTAGCGTCCGCCTGCTGTTTTTCCAGCAAGGCGATACGTGCGTTGGCTTCCGCTATGGCCTTTTGTTTGGCAATGGCATCTTCCTTGGCGGCATTTGCCGCGTCAATTCCGCCCTTGGTGCCCGCTGCCCCGGCTTTTCCGCTGCTTTCGGCCTTGCCAATTTTCAACTGATCGGTCGGCGCTGGTGGCGTAGGCGCGACCGGCTTGGCTGTGACCACCTGCCCGGTTGCAACATTGGTAGGCGCAGGCTTGGCAGGCGCAGCGGCTACGGCACCGGCAATCTGCTCACGGTAGCTTTTCCAATCAGCGACCTGCACACGGACTTCCTTCGATGCTTCATCTTTCGAGATTCTGGCAATGTCGGCTGCGGTCGGAATCCGTAAAATCTGCCCGGTCTTGAGCAAATTCATATTATTTTTAACAAACGCCTGCTTATTTTCGCGGAACAGGGCAACCAGCATTTGATCAAGCGAAATACCGTCGGCCATATTTTCGCCGGCAATTTTTGCCAGTGTGTCACCACGTTTCACCGGGCCGTAGGTATCACCCTTGCCGGCATTGGATTCGGCCCTGGCCGATGGAACTGCCGTCGTTAACGGCGCGGAAGGGCTGGCGGCTGGCGCAGCGACTGGCGCAGCCGGCACACTCTCCGCCGGACGGGGTGAGACCGCCGCAACCGGTACCTGCACACGGGCGTCGTTAAATCCCGGTGGATCGAGCAGAATCGGATATTCACGCACCAATCGGCCTGACGGCCAGCTCATTTCCACCAACAAATCGACGAATGGCTCGTTAACCGGCGCCACACTGGTAATTTTTAGAATCGGCTGCCCATCTGCTTTGCGTTCAACCGCAAATCTGAACTGGCGAAGTAGCGGGGAATATTCAATTTTCGCGCTGGCATACGCATCCGGGCTGGCAATGCGTGCTGTTAAAACCTCGAATTCACCGGGCTGCAACGAGACCAATTCGATCTCTGCGGACAATAATTGTCCAAGCGATGAATTAACGGATAGCTTTCCCAAGCCGGCCGCAGTGGCGAGCGAAGTGGACAACGCGAGAAAGATGCCTCCCAGCGCCGCAGCGATTGTTTTTTTCGGTGGACGGTTCATGCGGTCGACCCCAACTCTTCGAATTTTAAGAATATGCATAATTACATCAACAAGTACAATAACATCAACAAGTTATAGTTTCAACTTTATTCGATTTCTCATGTTCCGGCAGCCCACAATTGTGATCAAAGCCGCCGCACATAAGTGGCACTTGTGACCCGGTGCACCAGCCACCTTAACCAAAAGAGCCACGCTAAGTCTTTATTTTTCAACAATAATTCTTAACATCCTGCGTAGCGGCTCGGCCGCCCCCCACAACAATTGGTCGCCCACCGTGAATGCAGATAGGTACGTTGGTCCCATCGCCAATTTACGCAATCGTCCCACCGGAATATGCATTTTCCCGGTCACGGCTGCCGGTGTTAACTGATGGATTGAGGCATCCCGTGTGTTGGGAACCACCTTCACCCATTGGTTGGCGTTGGCGATCATGCCCTCGATTTCATCCAACGGTATATCGCGTTTGAGCTTGATTGTTAATGCCTGCGAATGACAGCGCATCGCCCCCACCCGCACACAAAGGCTGTCGATCGGCGTGACTGGTGAACCATACGCTGCGCCTCGGCCAAGTATCTTGTTGGTTTCAGCCATACCTTTCCACTCTTCTAGCGACGTGCCAGCATGGTTCATGGTGGCCATGTCTTTATCAATCCACGGAATCAAATTTCCGGCCAGCGGCACACCAAAGTGTTGCGTCTCATCCACGCTCAGGCTGTGCTGCTTGGCCAACACCTTACGATCAATTTCCAGAATAGCGGACTGCGGATCATTCAGCAACGACTTCACTTCGGCATTCAGCGTCCCAAATTGCGTGAGTAATTCACGCATATGCGCCGCACCGCCACCGGACGCCGCTTGGTATGTCATACACGTCATCCACTCAATCAAATCGCGCTGAAACAATCCGGCCAGCCCCATTAACATGCACGAGACGGTACAGTTGCCGCCAATGTAATTTTTGACTCCGGTCGACAATGCATTTTTGATGATCGGCAGGTTGACCGGATCAAGAATAATGACCGCGTCATCGTTCATGCGCAGCGTCTTGGCGGCATCAATCCAAAACCCGTTCCAGCCCGCCTTGCGCAACGGTGCATAAATTTCGGTAGTGTAGTCGCCGCCCTGGCAGGTCATGATGACATCCATGGCAGTAAGAGCGGCAAGATCCCTTGCATCCCGCAAAGGCGCGCCTCCAGCCTCGGTCGGTGCGATACCACCAACATTAGACGTTGTGAAAAAAAACGCCTCTATATGCGCAAAATCTTTTTCCTCGCGCATGCGTTGCATCAAGACGGAACCGACCATTCCGCGCCAGCCGACAAGGCCCACTTTCAACTTGCTCATATTTCACTCATTTAACGAATCTTGTTTTCCAATTAACCGCGCCCTACAAATTGCCGATCACGGCTGCACCCATCGTCGCCGTGCCAATAATTTTTTCGCCGGGTTTGGCAATGTCACCCGTACGCAAACCGGACGCAAGCGTCTTTTTCACGGCACCCTCGACTCGATCAGCCCAAACCGGCAGGTTAAACGTGTAACGCAACATCATTCCCAATGACAATATTTGCGCCAATGGATTCGCCAACCCCTTGCCGGCGATGTCGGGCGCGGAACCATGAATCGGTTCGTACAAGCCCTTGCCATTGGCATCCAACGAGGCAGAGGGCAACATGCCAATCGAGCCGGTTAACATCGACGCTTCATCAGACAAAATGTCGCCAAACATATTACCGGCAACCATCACGTCAAATTGTTTTGGATTACGCACCAACTGCATGGCGGCGTTATCAACCAGCATGTGACTCAACAAGACGTCGGGGTACTCCGGGGCAATTTCAATGGCGATGTCGCGCCATAGTTGCATCGCCTCGAGCACGTTCATTTTGTCAATTGAACACAATTTTTTGCTGCGCTGGCTTGCCGTCCGAAATGCGACATGCATGATGCGACGAATCTGTGCCTCGGTGTAGTGCATGGTATTGATGCCGACGCGTGATCCTTTTTCACCGCTGACTCCGCGAGGCTCACCAAAATAAATGTCGCCAGTGAGTTCACGAATGATCATGATGTCGAGCCCGGCAACCACATCCGCGCGCAAAGTCGAGGCGTCAGCCAGTTCGGGAAACACGGTTGCCGGTCGCAAATTGGCAAAAAAATCACACTCTTTGCGTAATCCCAATATGGCTTTTTCCGGGCGGTGTTCACGGGCAAGGCTGTCGTATTGTGGTCCGCCTACCGAGCCAAACAAAACCGCATCGGCCTGTTGTGCCAGTTTTAATGTTGCATTCGGCAACGGATGCCCGAAGGCATCATAGGCGGCGCCACCAACCAGAGCCGACTCGGTCTCGACCTTTAAGCCGTCACTTTTCAAGGCATCCAATACCTTGATGGCCTCGGCCATGATTTCCGGACCGATGCCGTCACCGGCGAGAATTGCAATTTTCATAAAATTTTTTGTCGAAAAGTAAATGTTACCGTCGGACGATTGCCGACGAAAAGTCGTGGCCGGATGATCAGTTGAGAATCAATGCGCCTGAAATTACACTTGCAACGCCGACTGTTTCTTGACCTTGGTCCAATCTCTAGCTAAAAATCCACGGCTCCCGATTTGCGCGTGCCGCTTCATATGCCCGCACCTTGTCGGCGTGTCGCATGGTCAGGCCAATTTCGTCCCAGCCATTCAGCAGGCTTTGTTTGCGGAAATCCTCAACTTCAAACGGGTAGGATTCAGCACCGGGCACTTCCACAATCTGGCGCGCCAGATCGATTTGCAACTTTAGTCCTGGTGTGGCCAAAACAACATTAAACAAATGGTCGACCTGCGGCTCACTCAAAACAATTGGCAGCAGACCGTTTTTATAGCAATTGTTGAAAAAAATATCGGCAAACGATGGCGCGATAATGGCGCGGAACCCAAATTGCTGCAGAGCCCAGGGTGCATGCTCTCGTGACGAACCACAGCCAAAATTTTTTCGGGCCAACAACACAGATGCACCTTGATACCGTTCTTCATTCAGGACAAATTTTGGATTCAGGGCACGTTTGGCATTGTCCATGCCCGGTTCGCCGTGATCAAGGTAACGCCACTCGTCAAACAAGTTCGGTCCAAACCCCGAACGGGTGATGGACTTCAGAAATTGTTTGGGAATAATCGCGTCGGTATCGACATTCGCCCGATCAAGCGGTGCAACCAAGCCCAAATGTTGTCGAAATGGTTCCACTACTTTTTTGCCGCTTTTTCAATCGATTCGCCGCCTTTTTTCAGATCCTTGCCCACCCCTTCCATCGTGTTGCACCCCGCAAAGGTAATGGCGACAATCACCGCTGAAAATAACGCTGCAAGTTTTTTCATTCCAAGCTCCTAGAGAATTTCACGAACATCGGCAAATCGACCGGCAATCGCCGCCGCAGCGGCCATTTCCGGGCTAACCAGATGGGTACGGCCGCCCGCGCCTTGCCTGCCTTCAAAATTTCGATTCGATGTCGATGCGCATCGCTCGCCCGGCGACAACCGATCATCATTCATACCGAGACACATCGAACAGCCCGGCTCGCGCCACTCAAATCCTGCGGCAATAAAAATCTTATCCAGTCCCTCTGCTTCCGCCTGGCGTTTTACCAGCCCGGAACCCGGCACCACCATCGCTAACGTTACGTTATCGGCTATATGTCGACCGCGAACGACGCCGGCGGCCACGCGTAAATCTTCAATTCGCGAATTCGTACAACTGCCAATAAACACTTTGTCGATTTTTATTTGCTTGATCGGTGTACCTGGATTCAGCCCCATATATTGCAAGGCGCGCTCCATCGCTTCACGCTTGACCGGATCGGTTTCATTTTTTGGGTCCGGCACCACACCACCGATTGTGGTCACCATTTCCGGCGACGTCCCCCAAGTCACCTGCGGCTGGACCCGAGCGGCATCCAACTCAACAACTCGATCAAATTGTGCACCTTCATCACTGTGCAACGATTGCCAGTAGGCAACCGCGCGATCAAAATCCGGTCCCTTCGGAGAAAACGGCCTTCCTTTTAAATAACCGATTGTCTTTTCATCAACGGCAATCATACCCGAGCGCGCGCCGGCCTCAATGGCCATATTACAAACCGTCATACGCCCTTCCATCGACAAAGCGCGAATCGCACTGCCGGCAAATTCAATGGCGTAGCCGGTACCGCCGGCCGTGCCGATTTTGCCAATCACCGCCAACACCAAATCCTTGGCGGTTACACCCAGACCGGCTTTTCCTTCAATTCGCACCAACATCGATTTCAATTTTTTGGCATTTAAACATTGGGTCGCCATGACGTGCTCAACCTCGGACGTGCCAATGCCAAACGCCAAGGCAGCAAAGGCGCCATGCGTCGAGGTATGCGAATCGCCACACACGACAGTCATGCCCGGCAGGGTGGCACCCTGCTCCGGACCAACCACGTGGACAATGCCCTGACGGGCATCATTCATTCCGTAGTAATCCGGCACACCAAATTTTTCAATATTTTTATCAAGCGTCTCAACCTGCAAGCGTGAGATCGGATCGGCGATTCCTTCTTGACGCGATGTGGTGGGCACGTTGTGATCCGCCGTTGCGAGGATTGATTTCAATCGCCATGGCTTCCTGCCATTCACTTCCAAGCCATCAAACGCCTGCGGGCTGGTGACTTCGTGCACCAGATGACGGTCAATATAAACAAGCGTCGTTCCGTCCGGTTCGACGTGAACCACATGGGCGTCCCACAACTTGTCATACAAGGATTGGGGCGCGGAAGGGTTCGACGAAGCTTGGCGCGAAGGGGAATTCATCGCTCAATTATAGCTAAATATCGCTCACACACTTCAATTGACGCGGTGCAGCAAGCACAACGAAAAATAAAAAAAACGAGAATTAACGCGGCATGCCGAACGTTTTCTCCTAAAATGCCGCGCCGACAAACGGCCTAATTTCCAGGCTTTCCAGGGTTCGGCGGACGATACCGCTCGATTTCCTGACCATCGGCACCATGCACCAGCTTTTCTGTTTGTTTGGACGGTAGACGACTGCCGGTGATAGTTTGTTCATCGGCTTTTTTTGTTGTGGATTGGGCTTTTGCCGCATTCGAAGCCGTCGCGCTTTCCGGTGCGGACGCGCAGCCGCCCGCTAGGCCAACCAGCCCGACGCCAACAACCGCGCCAATTATCCTTTGAGAATTAAACATTAAAAAACTCCTTTCAAGATTGTTGCGACGACGAAACCCCAAGGTTCAACGACTCACTCTAATCCAGCTTAATTGTAGCTGCAACCAACCGGCAGTTTGGCGGTTTATGCTTCGCCGGGCTCAGGATTGTCGATGTTTTTCCCAGTCGCCTTCTTGGTGGGGCGTGAATTTTGAGCCGCAATTTTCGGCGTCTCAACCACCACATCGGCGTTTTGCGCCCGGTGCAGCAATGCCTGGTCAATTAACACCAGCGCCAAATACGCTTCGGCAATCGGTGTGGCGCGAATTCCAACACAGGGATCATGGCGGCCATGGGTATTAATGACAACCGGCTCGCCCGCCTTGTTGATTGTCTGCCGATCAAGCCGGATTGATGACGTTGGCTTAATGGCGATGGACACCACCACATCCTGCCCGCTGGAAATGCCGCCCAATACACCGCCGGCATTGTTCGACAAAAATCCGTCCGGCGTCATTTCATCCGAATGCTCGGTGCCAAGCTGACCGACCGAAACAAATCCGGCTCCAATCTCAACCCCTTTCACTGCATTGATGCTCATCATGGCGTAGGCAATCGCGGCATCCAACCGATCATAAATCGGCGCGCCCCAACCAACCGGGACCCCGCTCGCGACCACATTTATACGTGCACCACAGCTTTCGCCGGATTTGCGCAATTGATCCATGTACTTTTCCAAGTCCGGAACCATGCTGTTGTTGGCCGCAAAAAATGGATTGGTGTGCACATGATCAAACGACTCAAACGGGATCGCGTTCCGGCCAAGCGCCGCGAGGAAGCCACGAATCTCTACGCCATAGCGTTCCTTCAGCCATTTTCTTGCCACCGCCCCCGCCGCCACGGTTGGGGCGGTGAGCCGTGCTGACGAGCGCCCACCCCCACGGTAGTCGCGTATTCCATATTTTTGCAAATAGGTATAGTCCGCGTGCCCGGGACGAAACGCATCGGCAATATTGCCGTAGTCCTTGCTTTTTTGATCTTCGTTTTGAATCACCAGTGCGATTGGTGTTCCGGTGGTTTTGCCTTCAAATACGCCGGACAAAATCGCCACGCGGTCGTCTTCACGCCGTTGCGTGACATGACGCGAGGTGCCCGGCTTGCGACGATCCAGATCCGGTTGAATGTCATCTACCGACAAAGTCATTCCCGGCGGGCAGCCGTCAATCACACAGCCAATTGCCGGACCGTGCGACTCGCCAAAATTGGTGACCGAAAAAAGTTTACCGAGGGTGTTTCCAGACATATCAATCGCCAGGTTAAGGTTTTTTTTGAGTGTAGCACGCGACCTATGCGCGCCCGGCATTCGGATGCTGTCAGCATAACCATTGATAACGAAGATCGCCTATTGACGGGCATTATCAGCCCTTTTTGCCTGAAACGCGTTGCCAGTAAAGCGGTTCTAGTATTGAATCTCTTGCAAAATAAGGCCCGGAATTCGTGCGCCAGCTACCGGCGAAACACCCGTGCCGATTCAAAGATCCGATCCGCCAGACGTTTGCCATTGATGCGCAAACTACGCTTCAAAACAAAATCGAACAGCAAGGGATTGTATTCACGAATCGACTTGATCACCTCGCCTTCGGTCTTCTTTAACCAGCCGCGCTCAACCAGCGCGTCTACCGAAAACAACGGCATGACACCCGGCAACGGATAGTCCGAGCCATTAACGAGGCGATGTGCCCAATCATCTCGAACAACAATTCGCGACAGTGCCGCCGATCGGTTGATTTGTGGCACGGCCGAAATATCGGCAAACAGAATGGATTCGTATCGTTTGTCTGCCATGAGACGCTCGAACAACATAAAACTACTGACGATTTTGCCATCCGGCCCCTGATCCAAGTCAACGTCACTGCCAACGCTGGCGCAATGGGCAATCACCACCTTGACGCCGATATCAAGCGCCCGCCGCAGGCGCAGCGGATTGCCAAAGTGCTGTTGGTGCGCGCCTTCCACCGCCCGCTCCTCGCCGGCATGGGTAATCAGCGGTAAGTTATGTTTTTTGAGCGCCTGATAAAAAGCATCACATCGTGGTGACGCGGGGTCAATTCCCATTGCAGCCGGCAACCACTTCATTGCCACTGCGCCATCCGCGACCAATTGGGCAACCGCGTGATCCGTTTCCTCGGCCGACACACGCAAAGGGTGCAACGAGCCGACAAAACAAAACCGTTCGGGATTTTTTGTGGTGACGTCGGCAACGTATTTGTTTGGCACGTGAAACGCCGACTTTGACAGATCAATGGCTCCGGTGGCATTGTGTGTGTAATCAAATGCAAACAACATGGTTTTGGCACCGCGCGGCATTTCATTCATCAATTGTTTTAAGCGGGTCACGTAGTCTGCGTCAACCGACTTGGCCTGCTCACTTTCTTTACCGACACACGCCGCATTCAGAAAAAAACGTTTTCGCAAATACATTTTGGGTGACAACAGCGAACGCATTTTTGGGTTGATCCAACAACCGGTGTTGCCATCACCGACACCCAGCAAATGCGCATGGCTATCCCAGACTTGGGTGGCGTCCAGGCCATCCCACGCGCGCAACATCAATTCGTGTTTGGCCAGGCGAGGGGGCAGCGGTTGTTTGCAGGGGTTAAACAAGTTTGTGTCTTCATCGAGACGCAGCGCCTGGGCATCGCCGGCGCGAAAAAGTGCGCCGCTGGCAAAACAGGCGATACACGCCGCCGACAACCAATCGCGCCGGCTCGGATCAATCATGGGCGCGCCCTCGTCGAGCCGTTGACTCATTTCGTCAGCAGCGTCGTGATTGTGTTTTTGAATTGGCATGGGGCTCCATCAATATTGGTGATCGACCAGGTTTGTTTTAAAATTCGCACAGGCTGCGACCATTTACTTGCGCA
>JAYTBF010000123.1:0-4831 GCA_043737175.1 Burkholderiales bacterium | reverse complement strand
ACGCAGGCACCTTCACGGCAAATGGTCTGGAAAGCCGCGCCACGTATGATGTTTGGGGCAACCGCATCAATAGCGGCACACCCGCTCTGAGCGGTTTTTGTTGTCGCCGACCGAAAATTGACCCACTTATAGAGGTTATGCCGATCCAAAATTGACCCAGGTGTTCTACTTGCCCTGCCTAATTTTTAGGCAGGAGATAAAAGGTGATCACCATGGAAATATTAGGCAAGATTCGACGGATGTATTTACGCGACAAGCTGTCGCTGCATGAAATTACGAAGCAAACGGGATTGGCGCGCAACACGATACGCAGCTGGTTGAGGAGTTCTGAGAAGGCTGCACCGCCGACGTATCGCCGTGGCACGGGGCCTGGCAAACTCACTGCGTTCCACACCGCTCTTGAACAAGCACTCAAAGCCGACGGCCACCGCATCAAGCGGGACCGACGTACCGCCAAGGACTTATTTGCCCAAATCAAAGCGGATGGCTATGCTGGTGGCTATAGCCGTGTCACTGATTTTATCCGCGACTGGCGCGGCCGCGAAAGCAAGACGCCGCGCGCGTTTGTTCCCCTGAAGTTCGAACTGGGAGAAGCCTTTCAGTTTGACTGGAGCGAAGAAGGGTTGGTCATCGGCGGTATTTACCGCCGGATGCAGGTATCGCACCTGAAACTCTGCGCCAGTCGGGCGTTCTGGGTGGTGGCCTATCCCAGCCAAGGCCACGAAATGCTGTTCGACGCCCACACGCGCTCCTTCGCCGCCCTTGGCGGCATCCCTCGCCGCGGCATTTACGACAACATGAAGACTGCCGTAGACAAGGTCAATAAGGGCAAAGGCCGTATCGTCAATGCGCGCTTTGCCGTGATGTGTGCGCACTACCTGTTCGATCCCGACTTCTGCAACGTCGCCTCCGGCTGGGAGAAAGGCGTCGTCGAGAAGAACGTGCAAGATAGTCGCCGCCGTATCTGGCTCGATGCGCAGAACCGACGATTCGGCTCGTTCACGGAACTCAACGTCTGGCTGGCTGAGCGTTGCCGCTCCCTTTGGACAGAGCTGCGTCATCCCGAGCACAAAGAATTCAGCGTCGCTGAAATGCTGGAACTCGAACAAGCCGAGATGATGCCGATGACGACGCCCTTTGATGGTTATGTTGAGAAGCCGGCACGGGTATCGAGTACCTGCCTGGTCAGCGTGCATCGCAACCGCTACTCGGTGCCGTGCGAGTTTGCCGGTCAGCGGGTCAGCACGCGGCTATATCCGCACCGGGTCAGCGTGGCCGCCGCAGATGCCGTGGTCGCCAGCCATGATCGACTGAATGACCGCGGTCAGATTTGCTTTGATTGGCAGCACTACATTCCGCTGGTGGAGCGCAAACCCGGCGCATTGCGGAACGGCGCACCCTTCGCCGACCTGCCAGCACCACTGAAGCAACTGAAGCATGGCCTGCTGCGACACGCTGGTGGCGACCGGGTCATGGCGCAGGTGCTCGCCGCCGTGCCGACGGCAGGACTGGAAGCGGTGTTGGTGGCGGTGGAGCTGGTGATTGAGTCTGGTGTGCTCAGTGCCGAACACGTTCTGAATGTGCTCGCCCGACTAAATGCGAGCCCATCCCCGCCGTATGTTGAAACGCACCTGATACTCAATGAAGTACCGCTGGCCAACACCAGTCGGTACGACAGTCTGCGAGGGGTTGATGGGGTGACGACCAATGCGGCGGAGGTCGATCATGCGTGATGTCACAGCAGAACTTAAAGACTTGAGGCTACACGGCATGGCGAGCGCTTGGTCTGATTTGCTCACCCAAGGGGCGACGTCGACCGAATCCTCGAAGTGGTTGATCGAACACTTGCTGCAGGCTGAGAATACCGACCGCGCCATGCGTTCGGTGAGCCACCAGATGTATGCGGCGAAGTTCCCGGTGCACCGTGATTTGGCAGGGTTTGATTTCACCTCGTCCAAGGCGGATCAGCAACTGGTCAAACAGCTTGCCACCCTATCATTCACCGACACCGCGCAAAACGCGGTATTCATCGGTGGACCGGGCACCGGCAAGACCCATTTAGCCACTGCCATTGCCGTTGCTGGCATCACCGCGCAAGGCAAGCGGGTGCGTTTTTACTCCACGGTTGATCTGGTCAACGTACTGGAACGCGAAAAACGTGATGGCAAGGCCGGGCGGATTGCGCTGTCGTTGATGCGCATGGACCTGGTCATTCTTGACGAGCTTGGGTATTTGCCCTTTAGCCAGGCTGGTGGTGCTTTGCTGTTTCACCTGCTGTCGAAGCTTTATGAGCACACCAGCGTGGTCATCACGACCAACCTGAGTTTCTCTGAATGGTCGAATGTGTTTGGCGACGCCAAGATGACCACGGCATTGCTGGATCGCCTGACGCATCACTGCCACATCGTGGAGACGGGTAACGAGTCGTACCGGTTCCAGCACAGCAGCATGGCAGCGAAATCGCGCATCAAGTCACGCGAGCTGAACCGCAAGGAAGACAAGGAGGGCAAGCAAACGCCAGTCGACGAACCATTCTGAGATTGCGGGCGGAGAGACGCAATGGGTGTAAAAAACCTCACGTGCATTTCTCCGCGCATTCTGATTGCGGCGAAACAATACAAAGGGGAACTTCAAAAACGGGTTATTTGATACACTTATCCACAGTTGCAGATTCAAAAAGCAGCGACCGGCCCTGGGTCAAAATTCAATCGGCAGGGTGGGTCAAAATTCAATCGGCGCGAACAAGCATATCGAGTCGCACCAAAAAAGGAACCATATCAGTTGTTTTTGTCACTTATTATGGTTCCCGGCACACAGATCCTTACGTTCGGCGGCATTCTTGGAGCGGGTGAAGGGAATCGAACCCTCGTATGCAGCTTGGGAAGCTGCCGTTCTACCATTGAACTACACCCGCTGTGATGCGCCCTCGCACTCAACCTTCGTTGGAGGCGGTTAGGGCAAAATGTTGCACGCCTTACGAATTGTAGCGATTTCAGGAATTTATCGCCACGTTGTAGTGGATTGGAGCGCTGTTTGCGCAATTCATCAAAGTGCTTAACACTAGTATTGGTGCGGTGTTACAAGGATAACTGGTTGAATAGTGCCGTCAATGCCAGACTTTCATTTACTTCCAAACCGCTTTGTCTACCAACGGGGGTGGTGATGCAGGTTCAGATAGCGGCGGACGTTCTAGTGCTTCTCGTACGGAATTTGTTTTTGGTCGTTCACTTGCTTTAATAGCGGCGGGAGACGTCAGTTTTGCCTCGGTCGCACCCTCCGGGTCTAGTGCGGCGTTGATCAAGCCCGCAATACGCGCCCCAGAGCGGGCCAGCAGAATGGGAATCACTCCGGCAGCGCCGGCAACGTATTCCTGTGGCAATTCATATGGTGTGTCTGGCCAGACTTTGCCGGCAAATACTCCGGTTGCCTTTCCGTCTATTACGCCGCATGAAAATTCCGGCAACTTGCCGTAAACAAGCCGCTTAGCGATGCCATAGGATTCAGCCATCCATGTTTGTACGTTGCCACGCATCCATCCATCGAAGTGGCTTTTATATTTGGTAATGAGGTCTTTGGCAACGTCATGTTCCGAATGACCGCGCGTGACGATTCTGACGATGTCCGAGTCCCAGGCGGCGTGCAAATTGCGGGGAAACTGCGCGCCCGGCATCTGTATTATTTTGCGATTGCCACCCAAATCATTGTCATCTGCCGCGTGTAGGGGTTGGTGTATATCGCCCACCATATGAACCAAAAAGCGCAGCGCCTGCTGACGTTGGTCTTTCGTCTTGGTGGTATCTGCGAGTATTGCAAAGTGCCTGGGAATTTGCACCGAGGCACAATTTTTATCCTCACAATCAATCGCAACAGGCAAATCGCCGCAAACAGGAATGTTATTAAAATGCCAGCGTTCGGAGCCGGGAATCTCGCGCTTGAGCGCCTCTCGATAGACATCCATGTAGGTGGCCGCGTCGCCGAGTGATCCGCCATCAAGCAATTGATTAACGGCAATGCGCGCTTTGGGTGACAACAATTCTTCTGCCATCAAGCCTGTTATGCGATGCCCCTCGGTGCCCCAGGCCATTACGGTTGACGCAAAAAGTGCAGAGAGCAACCACGCCATTGCAACAGAGATTCTTTTCATGCTGCGTTTGACTCGGCTGATTTTTCTAACGATGCATCATCAGGCTTGGCGACATTGATAAAGCGCGCAGCGATGAGACCGATTTCGTACAAAATGCAGAGTGGAATCGCCAACGCCAGTTGTGAGGTGACATCCGGTGGTGTAACAATCGCAGCCACTACAAATGCGCCAACAATGACGTATCGGCGGACTTCCCTGAGTGTGTCCAGGGTCACCAGGCGGGTGGCAACCAATACCACCACCACGATGGGGGTTTCAAACGCCAAGCCAAACGCCATGAACATACCAAGCACAAAACTAAAATAGTTTTCAATGTCCGGCGCTACCGTAATGGATGACGGCGCCAGTTGGGCGATAAACGAAAATACCATTTTAAAAACGAAAAAATAACAAAACGCCATGCCGATAAAAAACAGCAGTGTGCTCGATACAATCAGCGGCAGCACAAAGCGTTTTTCATGTTTGTATAATCCCGGCGCGATGAATGCCCATAGGTGATACAAAACCACCGGCAACGCGACTAAAAAAGCCGTCATCATCGCGATCTTAAGTGGAATAAAAAACGGTGCGATCACACCGGTTGCAATCATCTTTGAGCCACTCGGCAGAGCAGCCATCATCGGCGCCGCCAAAAAATCATACAAATTACCGGCGATGAACCATGGCGGCGTAACCAATGGCAGCAAG
>JAYTBF010000122.1:0-1898 GCA_043737175.1 Burkholderiales bacterium | reverse complement strand
ATTAACTCGCGCAGATCGTGATCCACCTCTGCGGCCAGTGCCATAAATAACTTGCCACGATGGCTCATTTCCATCACCGACATGCCGCTGCCTTGATAGTCGAGCAACTCGGCCTGCGCTTGCAATAACACTTCAGTCGGCAGGGCTGCAGGCCCCGCAGAGAAATTAAATACGCGTGACATTATTTGCTTGGTGATGGTGCCTGTTTGCTGCTCGTGCTGGAATTGCTGGCCGTTTGAACGGCATCTTTGGCGATTTTTTCAGTCATCGCTTGCATACGAGGTGCGATCAATCCCATTATTTCCGGCATGGTTTGTTGCATCAACTGTGGCATGGAATTCAACATCTTTTTGCCGGCATCACTCTTATAAAACGCCGTCATCGACTTGATTTCAGCCACCGTGAACAGCTTGCCGTAGGCGCGCGCCATGATGTCTTCCATTCCGCTCACCACAGCCGGATCGGAATAAATGTCGCCGACTTTATCCATAGAAGTGGTCATCGATTTTTTTGCCACCTCACGCGCGTTGGCCTGCTGTTCTGGTGACAGGCTTGACGACATTTTGGTGGTCAATTGGTCAAGCATTTGTGGCATCGACTGCACCATCATTTTCGACATCTGCGCCATTTGTTGTTTGAAGTTCATCGCATCCAACAATGCCGCAACCGCTGCTTTTTGCTCGGCACTAACGGTGGAAACGGGCGCGGCAACCGGTGCAGCGGCAGGAGCGGCCGTTTGTGCGGCCAAATGTGTAGCGGTAACCAAACAAATGACCGATGACGCCACTACCCAACCACGTTTCATTGTTTTCATTCTGTTTCCTCATCGTCAGATTCGGCTACTTTTTGCAACCCGGACAACTTGGTACCTTCATCCAAATTGATCAGGGTTACACCTTGTGTGGAACGACCCATTTCACGAATCTGCGTGACCTTGGTTCGAATCAATACACCCGCAGTGGTGATCATCATGATTTCATCTTCAGGGCGCACCAGTTCCGCCGCCACCACTTTGCCATTGCGTAATGACGTTTGGATGGCGATCATTCCCTGGGTGCCGCGGCCATGACGGGTGTATTCGGTGATGGCGGTGCGTTTGCCATAACCAAATTCTGTTGCGGTCAACACCGAATCTTCCTCGTTTTTGGCAACCAACATTGAAATCACTTTGCCGCCTTTGGCTAGATTCATGCCACGCACACCACGGGTATCACGTCCCATCGAGCGCACGTCGGACTCCTCAAAACGAACAGCCTTGCCCGCATCCGAAAACAGCATGACATCACATTTGCCGTCGGTGATCGCCACGCCAACCAGCGAATCGCCCTCGTCAAGGGCGATGGCAATAATGCCGGCTTTGCGCGGATTGCCGAAGTCGGACAACGCGGTCTTTTTCACCGTGCCGGCCGACGTTGCAAAAAACACAAAGCTGTCGTCGCGGAATTCCTGCACCGGAAGCACGGTGGAAATTTTTTCGTCCGCCTGCAACTGCAATAAATTCACAATCGGCTTGCCTCGCGATCCGCGTGAACCTTGTGGAATTTCGTAAACCTTCAGCCAATGCACCCGCCCTTTATTGGAGAAACACAACACGTAGTCGTGTGTCTTGGCGATGAACAAGTCTTCAATAAAATCGTCTTCTTTGGTCGCGGTCGCCTGTTTGCCACGGCCACCACGTTTTTGCGCACGATAATCGGCCACCGGCTGATACTTGATATATCCGGCGTGGGACATGGTCACCACGACTTCTTCATTGGCGATCAAATCTTCGATCGAAATTTCACCTGCATTGGCAACAATTTCAGAACGGCGTTTATCGCCAAATTGGGCTTTGATTTCCTTTAACTCGGCAACAATAATCGTCGTCACACGTTCAGGTTTCGACAAAATATCCAGCA
>JAYTBF010000121.1:0-1917 GCA_043737175.1 Burkholderiales bacterium | reverse complement strand
GGCGCGGCATCAGGTCTGCCATGGTTGGCCGCCCTGCTCTCGCCGGACCGCTGGTTATTGTGGCTGGGTGTGTTGTTTGTCTTGTCGGTGTATTACTTTCCGACTGGCATCGTTGGCAGACTTCGAAATATCAAGTGATTTAGCGCAATACCCTACAGATGAATATTGCCCACTTGTTGGCACGCAGTGCGGCCGCTTATCCAGACAATCCGGCGGTATTCTGCGGCGACCAATGCCTGTATGACTATCAAATGTTTGCCGCACGTGCAGCAGCGATCGCCGGTGCGTTGCGCAACACACTCGGTTTGAATGCGGGCGACCGGGTCGCAATTTTGATGACCAACGGTCCGGAATATCTTGAATCGTTGTACGGCATATTTTGGGCGGGACTGGTGGCCGTACCGATCAATGCCAAACTGCACGCACGCGAAGCCGCTTACATTCTTGGCAACGCCGGGGCATCTTGTTTATTTGTCAGCGCTGATTTGGCTGCAGACACCATGCCACACATCAACACGATCGATTCAATCAAACAGGTCATCACCCCGGGCAGCAAAGAATATTCCGCCCTTCTGGCCGCCGCACCAATCCGCATTACCCACCGCCAACCGGATGATCTCGCCTGGCTGTTTTATACCTCCGGCACCACCGGCAATCCAAAAGGCGTCATGCAGACCCATCGCAATTTGCTGGCGATGACCACCGCCTACTTTTGTGATGTTGACGCGGTTGATGCACGTGACGCGATTATTTATGCCGCGCCCATTTCACACGGCGCAGGCATGTACAACTTTGCCCACGTGTTGAAGGCCGCGCGCCACGTCATTCCGGCCTCGGGTGGATTTGACCCGGCCGAACTCTGTTCCCTCGCCGACAAAGTTGGCCGTCTGTCGATGTTTGCCGCCCCGACCATGGTCAAACGATTGGTGGATTACGTCGCCGCCAACCAGTTTGACCCGCGCGGATTCAAAACCATTGTTTATGGTGGCGGGCCGATGTATGTTGAGGATATTCGCCGCGCGCTGGATGTGATGGGCAATCGATTCGTGCAGATTTATGGGCAGGGTGAATGTCCGATGTGTATCACCGCCCTCTCCCGCCAGCAACTGGCCGACCACACCCACCCGCGCTGGCTCGAACGCATTGCCTCGGTGGGCATTGCCCAATCGGTGGTGGAAGTCCGCATCGCCGACGAACAAGGTAAATTTTTATCACCCGGCGAAGCCGGCGAGATTATTGTTCGGGGTGATGCAGTCATGGCGGGTTATTGGCAAAACCCCGATGCCACCGCCAGAACATTACGCGACGGCTGGTTATGGACCGGCGACATCGGCAGTTTTGATGAACATGGATTTTTATCCATGAAGGATCGCTCCAAGGACGTCATTATTTCCGGCGGATCGAATATTTACCCACGCGAAGTTGAAGAGGTGCTGCTTAAACATCCATCGGTTCGCGAGGTATCGGTGGTGGGACGCGCTGATCCTGAATGGGGCGAGGTGGTGATCGCGTTTGTGGTGCCCATCACCAATGAAGCCGGGGATGTTGTCGAAATTGACCTCACGGAATTGGACGCACTCTGTCTGGCGAACATCGCCCGTTTCAAGCGACCCAAACATTACCTGTTTTTGGATAGCCTGCCGAAGAACAATTACGGCAAGGTGCTTAAGACCGAATTACGCAAACAATTTTAATTGTGACGGAGTAAAACATGACCCACCCGCCCAGTGGCCGCCGCGCCCTCATCACCGGATCATTCCAGGGTATCGGTCTGGCCGTTGCCGAAGCACTGGCCGGCGAACAGTGCCACATTATTTTGCATGGCCTCGGCAGCGAGGAATTACAGCAATCTGCCACTGCGGCAATGAAAAAAGCCGGCGCGTTGTCCGTGCATTGTTTTACCCACGATTTAAGTGT
>JAYTBF010000120.1:0-11421 GCA_043737175.1 Burkholderiales bacterium | reverse complement strand
CGCCGATTCGTGATGTGCTTGAATTGATGAAACGCGAACGCATCGGTTCGGTGGTGGTGGTGGACGATCAACCGGGTAAAGGCGCGCCGAAACCCGTTGGCATTTTTACCGAGCGCGACGTGTTGGATCGGGTGGCGTTGCCGCAGGTTGCGCAAACACAAGCCATTGCCACGGTGATGACCGCCAACCCGTTTTCGTTGCCGTCCCATGCGGCCTTATTTGACGCGGCCAAGGCGATGGCGGAACGTCGCTTTCGGCACGTGTTGGTGACCGAAGAGGGGCGCTTGATCGGTGTGATCTCCGAGCGTGACTTGTTTGCACAACAACGACTTTCGTTGGGTGAAATCGCCAAGTCAATTGATCGGGCTGAAACGGTTGCCGCCCTGGCAGGGGCATCGGCCGATGTTCGACAAATGGCTGCGGCGCTGGTGGGGCAGGGGGTGGCCGCCGAACAATTCACTCAATTTGTCACCACCATGAATGATGCCATTGCCGGCCGTGCGCTGGCTCTGGCCCGTACCCAATGTGCGCCGCCGGCAGTAGCGTGGTGTTGGATGGGGCTCGGCTCGGAAGGTCGTATGGAGCAAACGCTGGCGACTGATCAAGACAATGCCATCATTTTTTCGCCGGCGGATGGGGGCAGGGATACGCAGGAAGTCGAGCAGGTCCGCGCCGGATTTTTGGCGTACGCTGCGGTGGTGAATCAGATCTTGAACGACGTTGGTTTTCCACTTTGTCGTGGCGACATCATGGCAAAAAATCCCCAATGGTGTCTGAGTGATGCCGAGTGGCGGGTCCGTTTTGGCGAGTGGATGCGGGCGATTAATTCCAAGGCCTTGCTGAACGCGGCGATTTTTTTTGATTTCCGCGCGCTACATGGCGACGTCGAGCTGGTGGACAATCTTAAATTGTGGTTGGTGGAGACGGTTGTCAAGCAGCCGCTTTTTTTGCGGCAGATGGCGGTTAACGCATTGCAGGTCAGGCCACCGCTCGCATTCATCGAATTCTTTCGTGACTTTTCTGAGTCCGATGCGGATCACCCCGATACGATGGATCTGAAGATTTATGCCGCGCGCCCGTTTATCGATGCCGCCCGAATTTTGGCATTGGCGAACAATGTTGGTGCCACCAATACAGCAGATCGATTGCGGTTGGTCGGCCCTAAAATTCGTATGGGGGAAGATGAATGTAACGCCTACGTCGACGCGTTTCATTTTATTCAGTTGTTGCGCCTGCGGATTCAGCCGATGCAGCCGCCGCAGCCGCTGCCAAACGACGTGGCGGAAAAAACCGGCTCCCAGGCGATCAACCCCAATCGTATTGATTTGAACAGTCTGAATGAATTGGATCGGCGCATTTTGAAGGAGTCCTTGCGCCAGGCGCGCAAACTTCAATCCAGATTGGAATTGGATTTTCAGATATGAGCCTGACCGGACGCACGATGCAAATGCGTCTTATGAATTTTCTGTTTGGGCGAACCAGTCAATTCGCCGCCCTCGATCAAAGTCAGCAAGCGCGCCTGCAGGCGGTTGCGCAGGTTGCGCCGCCCGATATGACGCGACGCGTGGACAAGATACGCTGGGTGGTGTGTGACGTTGAGACTTCCGGATTGGACGTGCGATCGGATCAACTCATCGCCATTGGTGCTGTTGCCGTCACGGATGGCCGCATTGAAATTGCCGATAGTTTTGAGGTGGTGCTGCACCAGCCGGATATTTCAAGTGATGCCAATATTTTGATTCACCGCATTGGTGGCGAGGCGCAGCGTGGCGGCGACGATCCGCGCGAAGCGCTGCTTACTTTTCTCGAATTTGTCGACGGCTGTCCACTGGTGGGTTTCCACGCGTCATTTGACGAAGCCATGCTGAATCGGGCGGCCAAACATCATCTTGGTTATGTGACGCACCATCAATGGCTTGATCTGGCCATGCTCGCGCCGGCCATGATTCCAAAGGCGAATGACGCCGACCATTCGGCCGTCGGCCAATCGCGCGCGCGCGCCAGGCGCCCGCTGGATTGGTGGCTTGATCAATACGCCGTTAAAGTTCGCAAGCGCCACCACGCCGCGGCCGATGCCATGTACACGGCCCAATTGTGGACGGTATTGTTGGCGGCGGCACCGGCTTTGGGAATGGGTGAGGCGCAAAAATTTACCGCGCTGGCCAGAGACTATGAGTGGCTGATCCGCAGTCAACTTGGCTCGCCGTAATGAAATTTATAACCTTTTGATCTGGGCGATATTGGCCCTCGCTAGTAACGAATGAGTCAATTAAATTCGTTTTTCCATTAAAAAAATGAGACAAATCAACATGCGTCCGATCCATCAATTTTTGGTGCAATGCAGCACGAAAAAATAGCCGTTATTAACAGAATTTTCTTTGACCGCCCGCTGTGTCAGCCCCTATACTCGGCGCTGAACGTGAGGTTGTTCACACTTGGCTCGATATCAGAGAGGCGATGGCTGATCGGGCTTTTATAGACCTGCAAGTAACATCCAAAAAATATTAGGAGGACTTCATGCAGTTGACAGAAACTCATTTGGACTATTGGCGAAAGAACCTGCGCATGACTGCGCTGCTTCTTTCAATTTGGTTTGTTGCCACATTCGTGGTGATTTATTTTGCCCGCGAGTTGGCGACCATTAATTTTTTTGGTTGGCCGCTGTCGTTTTATATGGCTGCCCAAGGCTCACTCATTATCTACGTGCTGATCATCGGTTTTTATGCGATGTACATGAAAAAACTGGATATTGAGCATGGCGTGGACGAAGGGGAAAAAGAATGAGTGCCACCACTGCAACCTTCAAACAGCAGCTGACAAAATACTACAGCTTTTATACCGTCGGATTTATATCCTTTGTTGTTCTGCTCGGCATTGCCGAGCAAATGGGGATGTCGCGGATATACATGGGCTATACCTTCCTGGCCGCCACCATCTTGCTTTATGCGAGCATCGGCATCATGAGCCGTACGCTTGACGTAGCCGAATATTATGTGGCTGGCCGCAAGGTTCCGGCGCTGTTCAACGGCATGGCAACCGGTGCCGACTGGATGTCGGCCGCGTCGTTCATCGGCATGGCCGGTGGCCTGTATTTGCAGGGCTTTGACGGGTTGGCCTTTATCATGGGCTGGACCGGCGGTTATTGCCTGGTCGCGTTGTTACTCGCACCGTACCTGCGCAAATTCGGTCAATTCACCATCCCGGATTTCCTCGGCGCGCGTTATGGCGGCAATGTGGTGCGATCCATTGGCATTTTGGCGGCCATAATTGTTTCGTTTGTTTATGTGGTCGCGCAAATCTACGGCGTGGGACTGATCACCAGTCGTTTTACCGGGCTGGCGTTCGAAACCGGCGTGTTTGTTGGTCTGGCTGGTATTTTGGTGTGCTCCTTCTTGGGCGGCATGAAAGCCGTTACCTGGACACAAGTGGCGCAATACATCATTTTGATTATTGCCTACATGATTCCGGTGGTATGGCTGTCCGTAAAGGAAACCGGCATTCCGGTGCCCCAACTGGTGTACGGCAGTGTTCTTGAAAAGGTCACCGTCCTGGAGAAAAAACTCACGGCGGATCCCAAGGAGCTCGAGGTCCGCAAAATATATGGTGATCGTGCCAAAGCGGCCAGCGAGAAGTTAAAAGCAGGTGCCGAGACTGCCTACAACGCTGATAAGGCTGCCTTGATTGCCAAAGTTGAGGAGCTCAAGGCGGCACCGACGCCGGATGGGGCCGCGATACTAGCGGCAGAAAAAGCGGTGTCGTCGTTCGCCAAAGACGTCAAGGCCTATGAAACGCAGCTCAAGGGCCAGCAGGCGGCAGGCGGGCGGGCAGCCCCGCCGTTGCCACATGGCACACCGTTTGTCGGCGTTGGCAAGACCGACGAAGAAAAGCAAAAGTCATCTGACAACAAGCGCAATAACTTTCTGGCGCTGGTGTTCAGTTTGATGGTTGGTACCGCCGCGTTGCCGCATATTCTGATGCGTTACTACACCACGCCATCGGTGCACGAAGCACGTGTGTCGGTTTTCTGGTCACTGTTTTTTATTTTCCTGCTGTATTTCACCGCGCCCGCATTGGCGGTGTTGGTGAAATTCGACATTTATACCAATATCGTTGGTCTGGCCTATGCGGATTTGCCGGCCTGGGCGCAGTCGTGGCAGACGGTGGACAAAGCACTTTTAAACATCGTTGACATCAACAAAGACGGTATTGTCCAGTTGGCCGAAATTGCCATTGGGCAGGACATCATTGTGCTGGTCACGCCAGAAATTGCCGGTTTGCCGTATGTCATTTCTGGATTGGTTGCGGCGGGCGGATTGGCGGCGGCATTGTCAACGGCCGATGGCCTGTTGTTGACCATTGCCAACGCGTTGTCACACGATCTGTATTACAAAATGATCAATCCGGATGCCTCCACCGCGCGTCGTATTACCATCTCGAAAGTACTGTTGCTGGTGGTTGCCGGTGCTGCCGCCTGGGTGACCTCGTACAAACCGGCGGATATTTTGTTCCTGGTCGGGGCAGCATTCTCGCTGGCGGCCGCCGCCTTTTTCCCGGCGTTGGTGTTGGGCATTTTCTGGAAACGGGCGAATAAACCTGCGGCCATTGTTGGCATGCTGGTTGGCTTGGGTGTGGTCATGTATTACATGCTGCGAACCTATCCATTCTTTACCAATATGGAGTTCCTTGCCAAAATTGGAATGGGTAAGATGCCCCTCTGGTTTGAAATCCTGCCGATTGGTTCCGGTGTGTTTGGTGTGGCAGCCGGTATGACGGCGATGGTCGTTGTTACCCTGATCACCAAAGCGCCTGCGCAAGAGGTGCAGGATTTGGTTGAACACGTGCGTTACCCGGTCATCAAGGGTGACAAAATGGATACGTCTAGCGAGTATTCGTAATAGAGGTTAAATTCGAAAGCAGTAACAAGCCCGCGCGATCGAAAGGTGGCGCGGGCTTTTTTTAGGGGTGGTTTTATATGGATGTGGTTTTTATCCTCAAGATTTGCAAGGCATTGGTCGAGGTGGCCGGATTGGCAATGATCGGCCAGGGCGTTGTTGCCATTTTTTCCGGAAACAAACGTGATCAAAATTTTATTTATGTCATTTTCAAAATCGTCACCAGTCCAGTTACGAAATTTGCGCGCATAGTTTCACCGCGCTTTGTGCCTGATCGCCATATCCCGTTTGTTGCCTTTGGATTGGTCCTTTGGGCGTGGGTCGCTGTCATCATTGGTATTGCCTATTTTCAATCGGGCAGCGGCGGATAGTTGACCAAAGCGCAATGGTCGGGTGACAGTGCGATAATTCCGGCATGACAATTTTGTTTCGTTATATTGCAAAAGAAATAGCCGTTGCCACGGCATTTTTGCTGTTTGCTTTGCTGGCCCTGTTCGCCTTGTTTGATTTGATCAGGGAATTGGGTGACGTCGGCAAAGCAAATTACGGCCTTGCCTCGGTTTTGTACTATGTGACACTGTCACAGCCTGCGCATGTGGTGGTCATTTTCCCCGTGGCTGCGTTGTTAGGTACACTTTATGCAGTGTCCCGATTGTCGTCGCAGTCCGAATTGACGGTGATGCGCGCCTCCGGATTGTCACTTTTTAAGTTGGCGGCGTTGACGTCGGCAGTTGGTGTGGTGTTTTCAATCATTATTTTTGCGTTTGGTGAGTTTGTCGCACCGGCGGCCGAAGACGCGGCAAAAAAGACCCGATTGGCGGCAACCACCAATGTGATCGCGAGTAAGTTCCGGTCAGGATTTTGGGTGAAGGACGAGCGATCATTTGTCAATATCCAGAACGTCACTCTTGAAAATGAGCTTGTGAACCTGAGAATTTTTGAGTTTGACGAGTCTCTGGGGCTCAAGTCAATTCGGGTTGCGGAACGCGGTAAATATATAGAAAAGAATAGCTGGTCACTTCGAAACGTTGAAGTGACGACGTTTGAAGGTGGCAAAGGCAACGGCAAGGCCCGCATTGTGAAATTACCTTCGCTCGCCTGGACCTCGGCCATGACGCCGGAATTATTGTCCGTATTGCGCGTGAAGCCGCAAGAAATGTCGATTGGAAATTTGCACGCGTTTATTGACCACTTGCGCGAAAATAAACAAAACAGCACGCGTTATGAAGTCGCGCTTTGGGGGAAAATTTTCCAGCCGGTTGCGGTCATCGTCATGATGCTGTTGGCGATTCCATTTGCGATTCAATCGTCCCGCGCCGGTGGTGTTGGCGCAAAGTTGGTACTGGGCACGATGATCGGCATCGGCGCGTATTTCCTGGATCAAATGATCGGCCACCTGACGGTCTTGAATGAGTGGCCGGCTTTTATCGGTGCCTCTTTGCCGTTGTTGGCATTTCTCGCCGTCGCTATCTTGTTGCTGGTAAAAAAAGAATACCCACAGCCTTGGCCAAGGTCATAAGAATTACTTTTTAGCGGGTGGCGGCGCGTCTATAAGCCGTGTACCCGCCAGCCGATCATGCAGAAATTGATGATTGCGATCGAAGCGGGCGTATAACAAGGTTGTGATCAGCGGCAAAAAAAACCACATAGAAATGACCGGACTCATCCGCCCGGGGAAAAATAGCAACAAACCGCCTATTGCCGCGGGCACAAAAAAAACCGTTGCAAATACGAATCGCAGCAGCGCTCTGGGCCAGGATGGAGTCTGGTTGAATTGATTGACCACACGAAAACGCCAGGTCTTCATCGCCAAGGTCTGGCCGTTTTTTTGCCATTGCCAGACAAAATATGTGGCAGTGATGGCAAGTATATAAATTTGAAAAAATATCTGCCCCAACCCTTCAACCGCCTTGCCAGCGAGGCCGGAGAACGGAAAGCTGACGATTAACAATAGTGCAATCAGCAACAGACCTTCGTAAAGAATAGCCGCAATACGCCGTCCAATGCTGGGGATGGTTGGCTGGCCGGCCGATAATGTAGATTTTTCCGCGTCAGCGGAGGGTACAGGCGGCTCGACTGCCACGCGCTATTTCGCCGATGGGGGCGTTGTTCCCGTAGGCGGGGCCGCTGTCACATCTGCGTTAGGGGTTTGTTTTGCAGATGGGTCGGCACTTTTTTCTTGCAGCCAGCGCGCTTTTAGTTCACGTTGGCGTTCTGGCGGCAGGCTGCTCAGCGACTGGTATTTGTCACGTGCAGCTGTTCGCTGCGCCGGAGTGAGTGCCGACCAGCTTCGTAGCCGTTCTTTAAAACGTTCTTGCTCAACTGGCGATAATTTCGGATATTCCTTGGCCGCGCCGAGCAATTTACGTTGCTGGTGACCGGGCATTTTTGACCATTCCGACTCCAGCGGTGCAAGTACCCCTTGCTCGGCAGCGGGTACTTTTTTCCAAGCAATGGACGGGGATGACCGTTTGGTCGGCGAGGACTTGGTATCTGCCTGCGGCGCATCTGCTGCAGCCCAAACCTCATTGACTGGCACAGCCAATGTCCCAAAAACAAAAAGGCTCGCGACAATCGCGAACCTTGGTAATTGGGATTTATTCATCATATATGGGCAGTCGTTTACGAAGGGATCGTGAGTCGTTGCATCAAATGGCTGTTGGCACTACCAGCAGGACTACTGTGGGTCTTCCTTTTCCTTCACCCAAGTCGCGAAATCTTTATCCAAATAGGCATCGATTGGCAGCTCACTGGTTAATAGTTTGACGTCCAGCATGGCGGATTCGTCATAAAGATCGTCGGTCCCTTGTGGCTGAAAAATCAAGGCAGCGGAGATAACAAATACAGCCAAAATTGGCAGCCAAAACAAGGGCTTACTGACAAAAAAACTTGGTTCCAAGATCCGACCGGATACGGTCACCAGCCCCAAAATTCGCACTGGCTCTGTGTGAAGGGTCATCGCTTTTTGGCGGGCATCACAAAGGCGCGCAAGTTTCGCGGCGTCAATATTAGTCAACCCGTCATCGAGATGGCGGGCAACTTTTATGGAAAATTCCTTTTCATTCATGATGTTAGCTTGATTTAGGTGTCGCGAAATTAAGTTGGCTTTGATTAAACATCTAGCGTGACGCCCTGGCTTCTGAGCGAAGTTGAAAGTGCTTTAACGGCTCTGGAGCAATGTGTTTTAACGCTTCCCTCCGAGCAGCCCATCACTTTGGCGGTTTCAGCCACGTCGAATTCTTCCCAGTAACGCAGCATAAATGCTTCACGTTGACGCATTGGCAGCTTTTCTACCGCAATCTCGATGATTTTTAGAACTTGGACCTGTTCGAGTTGATCGGCTGGCGAAACCGGAACGTTGCTGTGTTGTTCGACAGCCAAACTTTCGAGAATATCGAATTCGTCATCGTCGTCTTTGGAGCCGAACGACGAAAAGAGGGTGGTCCAGGTTGAGCGTACCTTGCTACGGCGGAACCAATCACGGATATTATTTTGCAAGATCCGTTGAAACAGCATCGGCAACTCTTCCGGCGGCCGATCCGAGTATTTTTCGGCAAGTTTCATCATGGAATCCTGCACAATATCCAGTGCGGAGTCGTCACCTTTCACGGCAAAAACGGCTTGCTTAAAGGCACGACGCTCAACAGAGGCGAGGAAGTCAGATAATTGTTGCCTTGAAGCCAGGATAAACCTCTTAATAATTATTTTGTATTACGCAACTGACGGAGCCAGCCTGAGCAAGTGAATCGTGCATTTTTACGCAGTCTAACAAGAATAGTGCTTGCCGGCGCATTCGAATGCTTGACGGGTTCTGTAAGTATGGTAAGGTATCGTTTTGCAGTGCAGCATGACGCGGGTGATCCTCGGTCATATTGCGACAAACCGGCTCACACGCCTTGTTTCAGCAACTCCCGCGACGTCACGCGCAGCATTGCCTACCCCTCCGACGTTACGTGCGAGCCACGATTTTCAATTTGTGTATTGGTACCCTTTCCTGAAGTATTGACCGGTTAGGTATCAGTTCACGTCAGTTTTACTCGACTCCCCTGCGGTGAAAAATATGAAACTCTCAGATGTGCCACAAACTGACGCCCCACAAAGCAGCCAACAATTGCAATTGCTGACGGGTGCGGAAATTGTCTGCCAGGCGATGAAGGCCGAAGGCGTCGAATTCGTTTTCGGTTATCCCGGCGGAGCGGTGCTGGTTATTTATGACGAAATTCATAAGCAGAAAAATTTTGAACATGTGTTGGTGAGACATGAACAGGCGGCGGTTCATGCGGCCGACGCCTATTCGCGCGCGACCGGCCGCCCAGGCGTTGCCCTGGTAACGTCGGGTCCAGGCGTGACCAACGCGGTCACCGGCATTGCCACCGCTTATATGGACTCCATCCCAATGGTGATCATTACCGGGCAAGTTCCGACCTATGCCATTGGCCAAGACGCGTTTCAAGAGTGCGATACCGTCGGCATTACCCGTCCCTGTGTAAAGCATAATTTTTTAGTCAAGGATGTGGGCGACTTGGCGGCGACCATTAAAAAAGCGTTTTTTATCGCCACAACCGGCCGCCCCGGACCGGTGGTGGTGGATATTCCCAAAGATGTGTCGATGGCAAAAGCGCCGTATCACTATCCAGAGTCGGTCGACATGCGCTCTTATCGGCCAATTACCAAGGGTCATAGCGGCCAGATCAAAAAAGCCATGCAGATGTTGCTGTCGGCAGAACGACCGATGATTTATGTTGGCGGTGGTGCCATTCTTGGTAATGCCTCCAACGAGGTCACAGAATTAATCAGGTTGTTGGGTTATCCATGCACCAATACATTGATGGGGCTGGGTAGTTATCCGGCGTCCGACAAACAGTTTCTGGGCATGCTGGGCATGCACGGCACGGTTGAAGCCAATATGGCGATGCAAAATTGCGACGTATTGTTGGCGGTGGGCGCGCGTTTTGATGATCGCGTCATCGGTAACCCGGAGCATTTCAACGCGGGCAATCCATCCCGCAAAATTATTCATATTGATATTGACCCATCGTCCATCTCCAAGCGGGTCAAGGTCGATGTGCCGATCGTCGGCAATATCAAGGACGTGTTGGTTGAGCTGTTGGCGCAACTAAAAATTGCCGAACAAAAACCCAATGCGATTAAGAGCTGGTGGCAGCAAATCCAGGAGTGGCGCGGTACCAACTGTTTGAATTACAAGTTTTCGGAAACAATTATCAAACCGCAATACGTGGTGCAAAAACTTTGGGAAGTGACCAAGGGTGACGCGTATGTGACGTCGGATGTGGGGCAACACCAAATGTGGGCGGCGCAGTATTATGGGTTTGATAAGCCGCGCCGATGGATCAATTCCGGCGGTTTAGGCACCATGGGTGTGGGACTACCCTACGCCATGGGTTGCAAATTCGCCTTCCCGGATGCAGACGTTGCCTGTATTACCGGTGAAGGTTCGATTCAAATGAATATTCAGGAACTGTCGACCTGCAAACAATATGATTTGCCGATCAAAGTCATTTTGTTGAATAACCGTTACCTCGGCATGGTCCGGCAGTGGCAGGATTTTTTCCATGGACAACGACACGCCTCAAGTTACATGGATGCACTTCCGGATTTCGTAAAACTTGCCGAAGCCTATGGGCACGTCGGCATGAAAATTGAAAAGCCGGGTGATGTCGAGGGTGCGCTGAAGGAAGCGTTTGCCTTGAAAAAGCGTTTGGTGTTTATGGATTTTCAAACCGACCAAAAGGAAAACGTATTTCCGATGGTGCCGGGCGGCAAGGGAATTTCCGAGATGATTCTCTCCGAGGACCTTTAAGCGGATCAAAGAAGTTCAAAACTTAGCGGTTCAATCATCGCAATGAAAACCAAGAAATCAAAGAAAAAATAATGCGGCATATTCTCTCCTTATTACTAGAAAACGAAGCCGGTGCGTTATCGCGTGTGGCCGGTTTATTTTCGGCGCGCGGTTATAACATTGAGTCACTGACTGTTGCGCCGACGGAAGATCCGACGTTGTCGCGCATGACCATTGTCACCACCGGCTCGGACGACGTCATTGAGCAGATTACCAAGCAGGTCAATAAACTGGTTGACGTTGTAAAGGTTGTCGATTTGAACGAGGGTAAACACGTCGAGCGCGAGTTGATGCTGGTCAAGGTTCGCGCCCTCGGCAAAGATCGTGAGGAATTAAAACGTACGGCGGATATTTTTCGCGCACGGGTCATTGATGTGACCGAAAAAACATTTGTCATTGAACTTACCGGCACGGGCGACAAGCTCGATGCCTTTTTGGAAGCGATCGATCGCGCCTTGATTCTCGAGGCGGTTCGCACCGGGGCGTGTGGATTGGGGCGCGGCGAGTGGATCGTGAAGGCGGCGACCTAGACGAAGAGTACCAATTTACCTTTTGGTCGAGCTCGTATAAACGCATTGGCCAATCGGGATTGCAAGATTCATTTATTCAATAACCAACACTGGCAAAAAAGGAACCTGAAATGAAAGTGTATTACGACAAAGATTGTGA
>JAYTBF010000119.1:0-4888 GCA_043737175.1 Burkholderiales bacterium | reverse complement strand
TGAAAATATTGCCAGAGTACGAAAAGTACAGTTTCTACCAGCCTGAATGCGGGCAAAACTTATCGCTTGTTGGGCGGGAATTTACAACAACCCCAATTGGCACGGGACCTACAGACGGTCGCGAATCAGCTCATTACGTACCGACCATATTGGATGCCTTGTGGGAACATCAACGCAAAATCAAATCTCGACCTGTGTGCCCAGTTCGACGACGCGGTTGCTGGGTATGCGAAAATAGTCCGACACTTTGGCCGCCAAATGCGACATCCAGACGAACAGGTGTTGCCGCCAAAGGGTCATGCCACTACTTCGAGTCGCAATGATCGACTCACGGTTTACAAAAAAGCTCGTCTCCATCATGTCGAACTTCATCGACTGCAACAGGCAATCGTTCATCATGGTCGGCACATTTGGTGTTTCCTTAAAACCATAGTGCGCGGTTACGCTATAAAAGCCGTGTCCGAGACTGTCAATCCATATGTAATCTTCTTTGGGAACTCTTGGAATGTCCTCGATTTGAATCGATAAAACAATCACCCGACCGTGTAAAACTTTATTGTGTTTCAGATTGTGCAATAACGCGTTGGGTACACCATTCGGATTGGTGGTCATAAAGACGCCGGTGCCTTCGACCCGCGGTGTATCCGATAAGGCGATTGATTCAACAAAACCTTTGAGCGGCATCGCACCGTCGTTGACCTTGCGGCGAACAATTTCCCGTCCGCGGCGCCAGGTGCTCATGATGGTGAAGACCGTCGCGCCAATCAACAAGGGGAACCAACCGCCATCCATTATTTTGGTAAACGTCGCCGACAAAAACATGATGTCATTGGCCAATATACCCGCGATGATGGTGACACTAAAAATTGGACTCCATTTCCAAATTTTCCAAATGACGATAAATAACAAGAGCGTATCAATCGTCATGGTGAGCATGACGGCAATGCCGTAGGCAGCGGCCAAATTTTCGGAGCGCTCAAAAATCAGCACCAAGGCAATAATGCCGGCGAGCAATCCCCAATTGATAAACGGAACATAAATTTGGCCCGCCTCGCGCTCGTTGGTGTACTCAATGCTAAATCGAGGTAGATAACCGAGCTGAATCGCCTGTTTGGTCAAGCTGAATGCGCCGGAAATGACTGCTTGGGAAGCAATAATGGCGGCAGACGTCGCCAGCGCGATCAAGGGCAACAATGCCCAATCTGGTGCCATCAAATAAAATGGATTGGTGATCGCACTATGATCGGCAAGTACCAGTGCGCCCTGCCCAAAGTAATTGAGCAGTAGTGCCGGCCAAACAATGGTGAACCAACCCAAACGAATGGGGGTACGTCCAAAATGCCCCATGTCTGCATAAAGAGCTTCACCACCGGTGACACATAAAACCACCGCGCCGAGTGTAATCCAAGCTGCAAATTTGTATTCGATAAAAAATTGCCAGCTATACCAAGGATTCAGCGCAGCAAGAATGGCCGGATTTTCCGAAATTTGAATGACGCCCAACACGGCAAGTACTAAAAACCATACCGTCATTGCCGGCCCAAAAAAACGACCGACTGCCGCCGTTCCGTGGCGCTGAATGGCAAATAGAGCAACCATAATGCCAATGGAAATGGGCATTACATATTTTTCCAAGGCTGGAGTGGCAAGTTTTAAGCCTTCAACCGCCGACAGAACCGACATTGCAGGGGTAATGATGGCGTCTCCATAAAACATTGCCGCGCCAAACATACCCAGCGCGACCACCCACCAATGCTGCCGGGTGCCTTTGCGAAAGCAGCGCTGCGCCAACGCAGTCAATGCCAAAATGCCACCTTCGCCTTTGTTGTCTGCGCGCATCATGAACACCAGATATTTGACGGTAACCAGTACCGTCATCGCCCAGAACATGACCGACAGAATGCCGTATACCGTGGTGTCATTGAGCGGTATTCCATGGGAGGGGCTAAACGATTCTTTGAAGGCATACAACGGGCTGGTGCCAATGTCACCAAAGACTACGCCTATCGCGCCGATGGTAAGTGCGCTTAATTTTTTATTTGAATTGTCCATACGGGGCTGATTATCCGGGCATTCATTTGTTTGCTGACCGGAAGATGGTGATTTGAAAAAAACGCGTTGAATTTGCGACCTTGGATAAGAGGTGCCAACAGAATGCATGGGCGGGTAAATTTGCCTTAAGGCAAATGGTTTATTGCAGCGCAACATTACGCCTGTTTTTAGGGAATAGCAAACGAATTGGCAACGTTGTTCACGGGCTCGGAAAAACAATCATACTCCTTCAATCGCGTTAATTTGCCTTGCCTAAACCAGTAAAATAAGTGCCCGTGTATTCCTTTCTACTATTGTCCTTTCCGAGCGAATGGAAGGGAGTCAATCGAGCTGACGCGGATCTTGGCTAAAAGATAAAACAACCATCGACGAACATCACAATGTCTAAATCGAACTCTCAGGTTTTAAATCAACTCGGACAAATTGCCATCTGTGCAGCGATGGCCGCCACCGTGCAGGTATTTGCATCCGATGTCACGCGTTATCAATTGCCACCAGCGGCGATGATCGAAATGGTCGATGCCCAACTTATTCCGCAGACCCTTGTGTCGCCAAATAATGAGTGGATTGTATTGATGGATCGGCCGGCGTTGCCATCCATAAATGACCTTGCGCAACCCGAGCTGCGACTTGCTGGCTTGCGGATCAATCCGCGCAACAACGACTTAAGTCGAACCAACAATGCAACCGGCATGCGATTGGTCAAAATTGCCGACCGCACCGAGCGAATTGTTACTGGTTTGCCAGTCGGCGCGCGCATCGGTGATGTGCTCTGGTCGCCGGATGGCAAACGCATCGCGATGACAGTGGTGCGTGAGACATCAATCGAGCTCATGGTGATGGATGTCGCCAATGGTTTTCAATTAAAACGCGTCACCGAGCGGCCGTTAAATGGCGTGATGGGCCGTGCATTTTCATGGTTCGGCGACAGCAAATCCTTGCTGGCGGCATTGATTCCGCAGGGTCGTGGTGCGCCGCCCAGGGCGCTCTTGGGCGCATCCGGGCCGGCGATTTTGGAGAACCTGGGAAAACGAAATGTCGCCCGGACCTATCAAAATTTATTAAAGTCTGCGCATGATGAAGCACTGTTTGACCACTACGCGGCAGCGGATGTTTCCAGGGTATGGCTTGACGGGAAAATTGCCGTGATTGCAAACGGCGTCGCGCGAAGTTTCTCGGCTTCACCGGATGGCCAGTACGCGCTGATACAAACGATCAAACGCCCGTATTCGTATAACGTGCCGCTCAGCAGGTTTCCGGTTAAGACGGAAATTCGTGATGCATTAGAGGCCAATATTGGTGGCGTGGTGCGGGTGTTATCGGAGATCCCGCTTGCGGAGGACGAAGAGCTCGATGCCGATGCCGTGCAAAAAGGGCCGCGACAATATTCATGGCGTGGTGACGCCAATGCGACCATTACCTGGGCGCAGGCTATCGACACGCGCAAAAACGGCTTGGGGGACTATTTGTTCATGCTCGCCTCACCGTTTGGTGGTGAACCGGTATTGCTGGAAAAAATGGAATTGCGCTATCAGGGCATTTTATGGGGCAACGATAATCTTGCGTTGTTGACAGAAGCCTCCCGCAAATCCCGCAAGTCCATTACTTGGCGGGTGTATCCAGGTGAACCTACCCGCAATGCGGTGAAAATTTTTGAGCGGTCATTGGAGGATCGTTATAACGATCCAGGCGCACCAGTCACAGAAATAAATTCTCGTGGCTTCCGGGTATTGGATCTTTCCGCGGATGGCCGGGCAATTTATTTAAACGGAAATGGCGCGTCACCGGAAGGTGACCGTCCGTTTGTGGATCGCCTAGATTTGGAGAGCAAGGAAAGCAAGCGTTTGTTCCGATCCGAGGCGCCGCACTACGACGTGCCAATGGCGGTTATTGATGACGGTGCCAACGCGAACGCGATTAAACTTTTATTGCAGCGCGAAAGTGCGGCTGAAGCACCGAACATGTTTGTGCGTGATTTAGCCAGTGGAAAAATGCAGCAATTGACAAAGTTCAATACGCCAAAAAACCCCTTGGCAAATGTCACCAAGGAAATTATCAAATACAAACGTCGCGATGGCGTTGACCTTTCGGCGACACTTTATTTGCCGGCCGGATTTAAACGCGGGGATGATCCGTTGCCATTAGTGATGTGGGCTTATCCGCGCGAGTTTCGTTCAGCAGAAGCAGCGGGACAGTTTTCCGGATCGCCACACAGGTATGTGCGGCCGAGTTATTCCGGCCCACTGCCTTTTTTAACACAGGGCTACGCGGTCCTGGATAACCCAGCTATGCCGATTGTCGCCGAGAATGGTAAAGAACCCAACGACAACTATTTGCCACAGTTGATCGCCAGTGCCGAGGCGGCCATTGACGAAGTGGTGCGTCGTGGCGTCGCAGATCGTAACAAAATAGCCGTTGGCGGTCACTCCTATGGCGCGTTTATGGTCGCAAATTTACTTGCGCATACCAAATTATTTGCCGCAGGATTGGCCGAGAGTGGTGCCTATAACCGAACACTCACACCATTCGGTTTCCAGGCGGAAGACCGCACCTATTGGAAAGCGCGAGATGTTTATTTGCAGATGTCGCCGTTTAATTACGCCGATCAAATCAAGACCCCGATCCTGTTGATTCACGGCGAGGCTGACTCCAATACCGGCACATTCCCGGTGCAAAGTGAACGCTTTTATCAGGCGATTCGTGGAGTCGGGGGCACCGCAAGGCTGGTAATGCTGCCTTTTGAGGACCACGGTTATCGCGGGCGCGAATCAGTGTTGCACCGGTTATGGGAAGAATATCGTTGGCTCGAAAAATTTGTTAAACCCAATGACAGGAA
>JAYTBF010000118.1:0-11461 GCA_043737175.1 Burkholderiales bacterium | reverse complement strand
ACCGCTTAAATCCCCCTCAATCCCCCTTTTTCAAAGGGGGAAGCAGCAGCTCCAGCACCTGTAATTTGAACAGCATCAAATTTCAACAAACTGCTAATTCAAGTTCGTTCATGGCTCGATCACGGCTGCAAACTGTTTCCTGCCGTTTTTCAGCCGTTCTTTCCAGTTCAACCCGAATCGGGAGTGCTTTATGTTTCTCGCCTCTATTGCCCTCATTATTTTGATTATGAAAATTGCTGAAATTGGGCCGGTCGCAACTTGGTCTTGGTTTTACGTCATGCTGCCGTTTGCGCTGCTGCTGTTTTGGTGGGAGTTTTTGTCCAAATGGATCGGCTGGGACAAACGCGCAGCCGAGAAAAAGATGGCGCAAGATATCAAAGAAAATCAGGAAACCAAAAAGAAAAATCGCGGTTTTTAAGCGCCCGGCTTTTCCGCAGCGGCCTTATTTTCCGTATCGCGACTCAGCGACCGCGACGGGCAAGGTAATTGGCGGCTTCCATGGCCGTCAGCATTACAGCCTCAACGGCCTGTCCAATACGTTGTAATTTGTGATCGCCATGGGTCTCACCGACCACCATCAGCCCGACCGGTGCCTCACCTTGTGTATGGCATGGCAGTGTCCATGCCGGCCGATCCAACACATTAAACGGTGCAGTGTTGCGCAATAACAAAGTGTTGATTCGAAAAAAGTCTTCATCCGACACCGCAAGCTCGGCCAGTGTTGGCGCGACAATCGGCACCGTTGGCATCAACAATGCGTCAAAACGCGCCGTCGTTTGATTGGCCGAGACCATCAGTCGCAGACGAAAATCAACCAGCGCGCGATAATCCGCCTCCTTGATCTTTGCGCCGAGCAACAATCGCACCGCTACTTTTGGATCAAATTTTTCCAGATGATCGGCCAAGCGTTCACGGTGCAATTGGTAGGCTTCGTAGCCGGAAAAATTGGCGGCACGGCTGGCGTCGAGTTCGTCCTGCAGCTCGGTAAAGGCGAACTCCTTGATCATCGCGCCCGCTGCCGACAAGGTCGTCAGCGCCCGTTCAAAGTCCCGCGCCACTTCCTTCGACAATTGATCGAGCATGATGGTGGTGGGCACACCAAAATTGATCCCGCGCAAGCGGGCCGACTCCGGCAGCCGGATCGGTTCACCGGCCATCGCTGCATCCAGCAATACACAACAAGAAGCCGTGGTGCCAAGCGGCCCGATCGAGTCACGGGTGTGTGACAGTGGAAACGCGCCTTGCAACGGCACCCGCGCCTGTGTTGGTTTGTAACCCACCAGGCCACATAAGGCGGCAGGAATACGCACCGAGCCACCGGTATCCGAGCCGATGGTGGCCGCCGCCATACCATCGGTGACACTGACGGCACCTCCCGAGGTCGAACCGCCGGCGATGCGTTTTGATGCCCGATCAAATGGATTGAGTGGTGTGCCGTAGTGGCAATTGGTACCGTGTGCGCCATAGGCAAATTCGGTCATATTGGTGCGACCGATCACCACCGCACCGGCGGCGCGCAAACGGGCGATGGCCGGCGCATCACGCTCTGCCTGCTCGTGGTCATCAAAAAAAATCGAACCGGCGCGGGTCACCTGACCCGCTTCATCAAACAAATCCTTGATGGAAATCGGAATGCCTTCGAGCACACTGCGTATCGTGCCGTTTTTGCGCGCCCGGTCGGACAGACGCGCTGTTTCGAGTGCCGCCTCGGTATACACTTTGACAAACGCACGTTGCCCTTCCCCGCCCTCATTGGCAATGTTGGCCAAACATTGTTTGGTCAATACAACGGAGGTGGTTGTTCCTGCGGTTAGTGCCTCGGCCAGCTGCAGCAAACGTGTCATGGGAGTTTTGTGAGGAATGGATTGATGAAATGAAAAATCGCGATGAATACGTCGATTATCTCGTGGAATTGATGACGCCGATGGGTGGTGTCTCGTCAAAACGCATGTTTGGTGGGGCGGGCGTTTTTAAGGACGGGAAAATGTTCGGGTTGGTCGCAGACGATGTTTTGTATTTCAAGGTTGATGACATCAATCGCGATGAATTTACCGCGCTCGGACTTGGCCCGTTTATGTACGATGGCAAAGGCAAAACCATGTCGCTGGGCTATTTTCGTTGCCCCGATGAAGCGCTGGAAAGTCCGGCACTGATGACTGCATGGGCAGGCAGCGGTTATGGTGCCGCGTTGCGCGCGGCCACAAAAAAGCAGCCAAAAAAATCAGCCCCCACAAAAATCAGCACTGCTAAAAAAGCCGAATAAATCTCACCTCTACTCGGCTTCAATAATGTCAGCCACAAAACGTACCGGAAAATTGACCGAGTTGGCGACAAAACAATTGGCATGGGCTTTTTCATGCATGAGTTTGGCGTCTTCCAAATTGCTTCCCTTGGCAACCAACACACATGGATGCAACACCACCTCCTGCATGGACATTTTCCCAGCCGTACCAAATTCGCCGATCGCCAATGTACCCTCGGCGGCATCCGCGTAATGTAAAACTTTCAGACGCTTTTTTGACGTGATCGCCAGATAAGTCAGCATGTGGCATTCGGCCAACGACATGATCAACAGCTCTTCCGGGTTGTAACGTGAGGCGTCGCCACCAAACACGGTCGGTGCCGACACTTCAACCACCGCCTTACCATCGGCGCTCACAATCGCATTGCGGGAAAAATTGGCGTCCGGATGTGCCGTTTGTGCGGGATCTGCCGGCCATGCCAGCCGAATTTGAAAATGATGCGGTTCAGTCACGGTTTTCCTCCTGCTTCAAACAGGTTCAAATTGGGCGGTATTTACGACAATAACGAATTCATATAACGCAAACGTTCTGCCATCGAGCGCATCATTGCCATGCCAATATTGGGTTGGGATTTCACCAGGTTCATCAGGGAAACACGGTTGATGGCCAATAATTTGCAATCTGTTTTTGCGAATGCCGTGGCGGCTCGGGGCGACTGATCCACCAACGCCATTTCGCCGATCGACGATCCGATGCCGGCGATTTCGACCACGGTGCCACTAATGGAGATCTCCACGGCACCGCGCAAAATAACGTACATATTCATGCCGCTGTCGCCCTCTTGCATAATCGTGCTGCCGGCGTCATAACGAATAATGGTGGCGCGATCGAGTTTTTCTTCCAGCGTGGCCAGCATGTCGGCCGTAAAGGCGGCCAACGCTTCCGATACTTCTATTTTCTTCGACACCCGGCGCATCGCCAAGCGTGCGGCGATAAAACGCATACGATCAAACATCACACTCATCAACATCAACGCAAATTCCGGTGTGGAAACCAGCCCGGTCTGGGTTTCTTCGCCGCTCAGGGAATAGGCCGTGCAATCGGTCTTGGTGACTGCGGTGGCGCTGCGTGCACTTGCCGTTTCAATGCCGGGAATTTCACTGATCACCGCCATTTCACCCACCACTTCTCCCACTTGGATGGTGTCGAGTGGTTTGCCCTCGATGGTCAGGGTCACTTCCCCCTCGGTCAAATAATACATGCGGTGGACGATGCGTTTGCCAAAAAATCCCTGTTTGCCGGACTTTTCCCCCTCGTCAAACAGGATTACCCCGGCGGCAATTTTTTCCGCTTTACCACTGGTCCGAAAAAATTTCTCGGCAACCTGTGCGTCGTAAAAAATGCTGGACGCGGGTTTAAAGGGTGCCGAAGGCGCATGGGCGCTGGCCGCTGCCGCCGTTGTTGGTGAATCGGCCGGCTGGGTAAAATCGAAATCGTCGGTTGGCATTGCTGGTCAGCTCGCAGTGGGGAGGGTTGATATTTTAGTTATTCAACAACAGGGCGTTTATTTGACACGCCGAACGCGTGGGGCGTTACCTTTGCCTTCAATTTCGAGGAAAAAAGTGCCGAAACTGCCGCGGCTGACGACCACTTTTGGATTGTCACATTCGCAGATTCCGCGGCTGTCGTCGATCACCAGCCATACCTGCCCATTGGCCAGATCAATACGACTACCGGTTTGCCAGCTGACAAATCGGCCGGGGATGGAGCTGGCTATTTTCTCCAACTGCGCGGCACGAACAACCGATGGCAAGCCAAAATCAGCGGCGGTGTCGTTGGCCCCCGGATTTGCCCCTGGCACGGGCGATGCGGAAGGGGTGACCACTGGCGCGCCCTTCGACGGGCTCGTGACGGATGTTGATGCCGATGGGCCGGACGGCAGATTAATGCCGTCATAACAGGCGAGGCGGGCCGTGTTGTCCTTTACCAATCGACAATTTTGTATGGCGGTGTCATTGGCGAAAGCAACCGGCATGACGGCACCCACAAACAAGCTCGTAACAATTACCATTCGGACCATTCGGACCATTGGGACAAATTTCATCATTGACTCCGCACTTTTCATCAAAAAATAGTTCACGTCGGTTGCAGGTTGCCGCCCGCTGGCGGTCAGCCCATACAAAAAGCACAAAGTTTGTTGCCATCCAAATCGCGGAAATAGCCGGCATAAAAACTGGGAGATCGTTGGCCGGGCAGACCTTCATCCTGAGCGTGCAGGGCAATCGCCTGACTGTGCAAGGCGTCCACCTTGTCGTGGCTGTCGACCACAATCGAAACCATCACGCCGTTGCCGACTGTTGCCGGCGCGCCGTCGAACGGTTTCAGGACGGCAAGCAATGCGGATTGCTGATTCATCCCCCAGGCAACACCACGCTCAAGCTCCATTTGTCGTTTGGCACCGATCACGGCAAACAACGCATCGTAAAACTGAGTCGCACGCTCAATATTGTTCGTGCCCAAACAAACATATCCAATCATGATTGTTTCCCGCAAAAAATGTGAGTGGCAATCATACGTGAGAATGGCCGAAAAATGCATCCCCCTGCACCAAGCGCACAGCAGCTGTGTGGCCGCACCCGCTGCCGCAAAATTTGCAGGGTAGTGCTTGGTAATGAATCAGACTTGTTAAGTTTGAGAAAAAAGGCATTAACCACGGATAAACACAGATGAACACGGATAAAACCAGAGGGTCCAACTGTGTTTATCTGTGGTTAGGCACTTTAATCAGTTCCAAACAGAATGAAGCACTACACTACAATGGGCAAACAACCCATCCAGGCTGGAACCGCCAGTTTAGCCGACCATATCGAGGCACAGATGACCGCCGCAGAATCGAATCCTGACGCCGCTCCGGCGCCCAAAATCAAACTCACGCCGAGTGCGATTGTGGCTTACCTCAATCAGCACGTGATCGGCCAAAACGACACCAAACGCGCCTTGGCGGTGGTGGTTTATACCCACTTTAAAAATCTGGTGGCGGCACAACACGATGCCCACCTGCCATCACGCAGCGACAAGGTCACGCTCGGCAAAAGTAATGTGTTGCTGGTCGGCCCGACCGGCACCGGCAAAACGCTGTTATGCGAAACCCTGTCGCGCGCCATCAGTGTGCCGTTTGTCACCGCCGATGCCACTTCTTTGGCGCAAACCAAATACGTCAACGAGGAAATTGAGGCCATTTTGTTGCGCCTCATCAACAAGGCCGACGGCAATTTGCTAAAGGCATCACGCGGCATTGTCTTCATCGACGAAATCGACAAACTAAAAACGGCTGGAGCCAACACACCCGGCACCTCCGGCGAAAACGTACAACACGCCTTGCTCAAAATCATGGAAGGCTCGCTGGTGAAGTTGTCCGGCGGCATCATCATCGACACCACCAATATTTTGTTTATTTGCGGCGGCGCGTTTGTCGGACTCGAAAACGTCATTGCCAACGGCAAGGCGTATGGATTTATATCGTTAACGGATGCCAGCAACCAATTGATTCTTGACCGGCTCAATTCGCGCGTCAAACCCACCGACCTGATTGCTTATGGCCTCATCCCCGAATTTACCGGGCGCCTGCCGGTGGTGACCAGCCTGGAGCCCCTATCCAAAGACATGTTGGTCAGAATCATGACCGAACCAACCAATTCGTTATACAACCAGTTTCGCGAAATACTGGAACGCGAAGGCGTCACACTGGAAATCGCGCCGCGGGTGTTTGACGAGATCGCCTCACTGGCCGTCGAGTACAAGGTCGGCGCGCGTAGCCTGCGCGGCATTTTTGAAGAAATGATTGCGCCAGTCATGTATGTGGTGCCGGATCGCAGCGACATCAAACGGGTCGAAATCAAATCGCTGTTTGAAGAGGCCACCCTGCATATAGCCTAACAATTTGTTGAAAATCGATGTGAGCCAATGCATTCAGCAAAGTTATTGTTGTCTCGAACAGTCCTCCCCTTTGAAAAAGAGCCTGTCCTGAGCTTGCCGAAGGAGGAGTTAGAGGGGATTTTCGGTGTTTAACGCCAAGCTAACCGCTTAAATCCCCCTCAATCCCCCTTTTTCAAAGGGGGAAGAGTCAGCGCCAACACCTGTAATTTGAACAGCATCAAATTTCAACAAACTGCTAACGGTTCAGTCATGCGGCTTGAAAGGCCAATTTTTATGGTCGGGCAAGGTTTACCTTTTAAATCTCTTGGGGTGAATTCCATGCCGCCTGCGGCAACAACCAAAAAAATGGAACCACAGATGAATTAAACCTTCGGCTTGTCGCGACAATCATCAGGCAAACTCTAGCATCAGCAAGCTGTTTGGAAACAAAATTCCGCAAAACGCCCGCCAACATTAGTGTTTTGCATTAATTCATAAATTGATCCTCCCTGTACGGCTGGTCGATGCGATAATTTGCGCCTTCGTCTATTTCGCTCGTTCCGCGCGCATCCCGCTGCGTGATTCTCGATGCGCCCCAACCCATGACCACGCTTGCCAAAGAAATCAAACGCCGCCGCACCTTTGCCATCATTTCCCATCCGGACGCGGGCAAAACCACGCTCACCGAAAAACTGTTGCTGTTCGCGGGTGCGATTCAGATTGCCGGTAGTGTCAAGGCACGCAAAGCGACCCGTCACGCCACTTCCGACTGGATGGAAATCGAAAAACAACGTGGCATCTCGGTGGCAAGCTCGGTGATGCAAATGGAATACCGCGATTGTGTGGTCAATTTGCTCGACACCCCCGGTCACCAGGACTTTTCCGAAGACACCTATCGCGTGTTAACGGCGGTGGATGCCGCGTTAATGGTGATTGACGCGGCCAAAGGTGTGGAAGCGCAAACCCTGCGCCTGATCGAAGTCTGCCGGGCGCGCAACACGCCGATTCTCACCTTCATCAACAAAATGGATCGTGAAGTGATGCCACCATTGGCGTTGATGGAAGAAGTCGAGCGCGTATTAAAAATGGATGTGGTGCCGTTTATCTGGCCGTTGGGCATGGGGCGGCAATTTCGCGGCGTGTACGATTTGCGTAAAGATGCGATGCGCGTATTTCAGGCCGGCGACGACCGCAGGAGCGACGACGATGAAATACTGGCCGGCATCAACAACCCGCTGATCGCCGAGCGTTATCCGGAAGAATTACAACAAGCCAAAAAAGAAATTGAATTGTTACGCGACGCCTGCCCGGCGTTTGATCACGATGCCTTTCTGGCCGGCAAACAGTCACCGTTATTTTTTGGCTCGGCCGTGAATAATTTTGGTGTGCGCGAAGTATTGGACGCACTGGTGGATGTGGCACCGGCACCAACCGCGCGCGCCGCCATGGAACGGGTGGTGGAACCGACCGAGCCGGAATTTACCGGTGTGGTGTTCAAGATTCAAGCCAATATGGATCCCGCCCATCGTGACCGGATTGCGTTTGTGCGGGTATGCTCCGGCCATTTCAAACGCGGCATGAAATTACGTGTGTCCCGCACCGGCAAGGACATCCGCCCCGGCACCGTAGTGTCGTTTTTGTCGCAGCGCCGTGACCTGTTGGACGAAGCCTTTGCCGGTGACATTATCGGCATTCCCAATCACGGCACGTTACATTTGGGCGACACCCTCACCGAGCGCGAAGCATTGCGATTTACCGGCTTACCGTATTTCGCCCCGGAGATTTTCCAGACGGTTGAAATCAAGGACCCGATTAAATCCAAACAATTACGCATGGGGTTGCAGCAACTCGGCGAAGAAGGCGCGATTCAAGTGTTTCGACCGATTGCCGGTGGCAGTTTGTTGCTTGGTGCGGTCGGCAATTTGCAATTCGAAGTGGTCTTGCACCGCTTAAAATCCGAATACAAGGTGGATGCTTTTATGGAGGCGTCGCGTTATCGGCTGGCGCGATGGATCACCTGTGACGACCCGGCGATATTACGTAAATTTATTGACACCAATGCCCACCGGGTGGCGCACGATGTGGTCGATGCGCCGGCATTTTTGGCCACACACACGTCCGAGCTGGATGTGGCGGCCGAACGTTATCCACAGGTGAAATTTCACGCGCTACGGGAGCATGCCGGACAACATTTTTCCAGCGGCATGTAAAAACGTCGGTCGCGCCGCAAGCAATATTATTTTGAATTTGCAGCAACCAGCCGACTGACCGCATCACAAAATTCGTCGTTGATATTCGCCTTAAAAAGCAATTCACGCACACCGGCATTTTCGGCCTGGGCACGTAAATACTCATCGATAAAACCGGTCGCAATCGCCACCGGCAAATCAGCGCGAATGAGGCGTACCTCAATCGCCACATCCAGGCCGGACATGCCGGGCATATTGTAGTCAGTCAGCACCAAATCAAACGCGGCAGGATCGGCGCGCAACTCCGCCAGTGCTTGCAACTGGTCGGAATGTGCACTGACTCGATACCCGCGTCGTGTCAGCAACCGATCAATCAGGTAGACCATGGATTCATCGTCGTCGATATACAAAATAGACGCTTGTTTGCTTTTTTTTGCAGCGGCACGTTCACCACCCGTTTTATTCGCCACCCCTCCCGCAGTAGAGGCCGGATCGGCTTTGCTGTCGAGCACCGGCAGGTAGATGGTAAAGGTTGAGCCCACGTTGACCTGGCTATCAACGACAATAACCCCTTCATGCCCCTCCACAATGCCGTGCACCACCGACAGGCCAAGACCAGTGCCCTCATCAACCGGCTTGGTTGTAAAGAAGGGCTCGAATATTCGCGCGCGCGTGTCTGCATCCATGCCCGGCCCAGTGTCTTGCACAATCAGCCGCACGACCGGACCGGGATGTTTCACATACATCTCCCGCAGCGTTGGCACCCTGATCACCAGAGCGGCATCAAGCTGTACCGCGTCGAGACGAATATCGATTCGCCCCGCCCCTTTGGGCATGGCCTGCATGGCATTGGTGGCAAGATTAATCACCACCTGCTGCATTTGCGTCGCGTCGACCGCCAGATCAGGTAAATTTGGCCCACCTTCGGTCACCAACAACAACCGCGCCGGCACGGTGGCGCGCAGCAACCTTGCGGACTCGTCAATAATCGGCAACAAAGGCTGCAATTTTTTCTCGGTTGGCTGACGGCGGCTAAACGATAAAATTTGTTTCACCAGATCACGCGCACGCTGCGCTGCTTTGTCTATTTCATCGAGGCTTTCCACCGCCCGCGGATTGTCGCCCATGTCCTGACGCGCCAATTCGGTATTACCAAGTATGGCCGCAAGGATATTATTAAAATCATGCGCCACGCCTCCGGCCAGGGTGCCGATCGCCTGCATCTTATGTGATTCGCGCAGTTGTGCTTCAAGCGAGATGCGTTCGGTCTCGGCGTTCTTTCGCGCACTGATGTCGCGGATCGAAATATGCACTGCCGGCTCGCCGTCAAACATGGTCGCCACACTTTGCACCTCCACGTCAAACGGCGTGCCGTCACACTTAATATTCTTCCCCTCAATCAACGGGGTGGCCAATTGGCCGTCGGCAATGGCTTGCAGCCGCGCGCGCGCGGTCGGCAAGAAATCCGGGTGCACAAAATCAATCACGGATTTGCCTATGAGTTGTGACGGTGATTCTGCGCCAAACAATTTGAATGCCGCCGGATTGGCATAGATGATGATCTGGCTGCAATGGACAATGCTCGGGTCCGGCGACGATTCAATCAGGCTTCGAAAGCGTTGTTCGCTATCTTGCAAGGATTTTTCCGCCAAATTTCGCTCGGTCAGATCCGTCACCACCGCGATCGAGCCGACAAATTTGGCATCTATATATCGTGGCGAGCCGGTGACCTGCACCAATATCGATGAACCATCCCGGCGTCTCAAATACGTCTCATAAGCGGTGGTCTGGCCCGCCTTGCGCGACGCTTCAACCACAGCTTGTTTTGAATGCTCATTGGCGACAATAAAGTCATTTATCGGCATGCCAATCATTTCCGCCAAGTCATAACCAAGCAATTGTGCAAAGGCCGGATTCGCATATTCAAGCAGACCTTCCGCGCTGACCACGCTCAGTCCCTGACCCATCGCCTTAATGACTTGTTCTGCAAAGTCGCGTTGCGCCTTCACGTCCTGTTCCATTTGCCGACGCTCGGTCAGGTCGGTAATCACACCGATCGAACCGGCGAATTTGCCTTCAACCATACGCGGCGAACCGGTGATCATCACCGGCACCGTTGAGCCATCCTTGCGGACCATGCTGCGCTCATAAGTTGACGCTTTACCAGCACGCCTCGTCGCAAATATTTTGGATTGTGACGGCAGCTCTTCTTGAATAAAAAAATCATTAACCGATTTGCCGATCATTTCGTCTGGCTGATATTGCAACAACTTTGCAAATGCGGGATTGACAAACTCAAGCGTACTGTTTACATCTACCACACTCAACCCCTGCCCCATCACGGTGATGACTTGGGCGGCAAAATTGCGTTGTTTTTCAACTTCGCGCTCCATTTGTTTGCGTTCGGTCAGGTCGGTCACGACGGCAATGGAGCCGGCATATTTTCCATCAATTAACCGTGGTACGGCGCTGACCTGCACCGGCACAATCGAACCATCACTGCGTAAAAAATCGGTTTCATAGGTTGACGCTTGCCCTCCGCTGTGGCGAACTTGCTGCACAATTTGCATGCCACGCTCGTCCGGAACAACAAAATTATCCGCAAATTTACCAACAAGTTGATCAACATCTTCGCGGAGAATTTCCGCCAATGCCGGATTCACAAACTCCAACTTTCGGGCTGGATTTGAAACTGCCAGCCCCATGCCCATCGCGCTGATAATTTGATTGGCAAAATCGCGCTGAACATTGACCTCATGTTCCATTTCTTTGCGCTCGGTCAAATCCGTGATTACCGCAATTGACCCGGCATATTGCCCGTCAACAAAGCGCGGCACGCCGGTAATCAGCACGGGAACAAGCGACCCGTCACGATGCTGTAAGCGGACTTCGTAACTGGAAATTTTTCCGTCAACGCGTTGCAAAACATGCTCGTGCTGCAGCGCTCGGTCTTCCGGAAAAACAATGGCATTGCCGGGTTGCCCGATCAAATCGGACACCTCATAGCCCAACATTTTTGCAAACGCAGGGTTCACAAAATGTCGAACGCGGTTGGCATCGGTGACACTCAATCCCTGCCCCATGGAATTGACGATTTGGGTTGCAAAATCGCGC
>JAYTBF010000117.1:0-4903 GCA_043737175.1 Burkholderiales bacterium | reverse complement strand
AAAATTGGCAACGGACAATTCAGTCCCTTTACGTCGAGCTCTTTATCAATTGAGGTGGTATTCATAGGCATGCCGTTTGGGTGTGGGTAAAAAAATTTTAAGAGCTGGGGCTAGTTTACCAAGATGCCGTCATTGCGGCCAAAATCAAGCCTTGTATTTAGGCGGTTCCCATCGTAAACCATTTTTTGTTGGCACCACCTTTGCGAGAATTGAATTGCAGCGTTATATTACTCACTCGGGAAAACAGACTCCCGTTGCCAAGTGTAGTTGTTTTTCTTTGCCAAGACGGTGTCCCGTCCAAGTCTGACTCCCTCAATTTAAAGGACGAACTTATGGACACCTCTGCCTACTCTATTGCTGTTGATGCCGTCGCCGCTCGTTTGGGCTCGGCGCTGCAACCCCTGATTGTCGACGTGCGTCGCCGCCAGGCATTCGACGCCGACCCAAACATGATCGCCGGTGCCACTTGGCGGGACCCGTTCACGGTCGCAGATTGGCTCAAATTTTTGCCGACGCATCGCGATATTGTCGTCTATTGTGTGCATGGCCACGAAATAAGCAAAAACGTTTGTGCCGCGTTACGCGCTGCGCGTCTACCGGCGTTTTTTCTGGAACACGGGTTTGAAGCTTGGTGTGCACACGGGGGCGTCACTATCCGCAAAAATACTGCCTGCGCCATCCCATCAAACATCAATGCACCTTCGTGTTGGATCACCCGCGAACGGCCAAAAATTGATCGCATCGCCTGTCCGTGGCTGATTCGGCGTTTTATCGACCCGCTCGCTGAATTTCACTACGTACCTGCCAATACGGTATTGGCCGAGGCCACCCGCTGCAACGCCATCCCCTATGATGTGCCGGGTGTGACCTTCACCCATCGTGGCGAGCGATGCAGCTTCGACGCCTTGATCGAAGACTTTGGTTTACACGACACCACACTCGATGCATTGGCCACCATTGTCCGTGGTGCCGATACCGGCCAGCCGGAACTCACGCCACAGTCACCCGGCTTGCTCGCCGTGTCGTTGGGTTTGTCGGCCTTGTACACCGATGACCACGTCATGCTCGAACACGGCATGACCATTTACGACGCACTCTATGCCTGGCTCAAATCATCGCGCCACGAGATTCACAACGCCGAACTATTCAAAGCGAAGTCATGAACAAATCCACACTATCCATCTCGCGCCTCGAGGCGTTTCGTTTCTGGCTCAAACTCGGTTTTATTTCATTTGGCGGACCGGCCGGACAAATCGCCATCATGCACCGCGAGCTGGTGGAGTTGCGCCACTGGATTTCCGAAAAACGTTTTATGCACGCGCTTAACTATTGCATGGTGCTGCCCGGCCCGGAGGCGCAGCAACTCGCCACTTATCTGGGCTGGCTCATGCACGGCACCCTCGGCGGCATCGTCGCCGGGGCATTGTTTGTGCTGCCGTCGCTGGTGATTCTGGTGGCGTTGTCGTGGATTTATGTGACGTTTGGCGAGGTGCCGATTGTTGCCGGAATTTTTTACGGCATCAAACCGGCAGTCACTGCAATTGTGCTGCACGCGGCGTGGCGCATTGGAGGCCGAACCTTGCACAACCCGTGGTTGATTGGCATTGCGGTGGCGGCGTTTGTGGCGATTTTTGCCCTGTCGGTGCCGTTTCCGGCCATCGTACTGGCGGCAGCCGTGATTGGCTGGCTGGGTGGCCGACTGGCACCCCGCGCCTTTGCCCGCAATTACGGACACACGACGCATGCCAACCAAACCACCCCCGCGCTGATTGATGACGACACACCGGTGCCGACCCATGCTGTTTTTCGGCTGTCTCGGGTCGTCACCTTCGCCGCCATTGGCATCGGCATGTGGCTGGTGGCCATGACCTGGTTGATTGCCATCGGCGGCATGCAGTCAACCCTGACACAAATGGGCTGGTTTTTCACCAAGGCGGCACTGCTCACCATTGGCGGCGCCTATGCCGTGTTGCCCTACGTGGTTCAGGGCGGCGTCGAAACGTATCAGTGGTTGACTGCGGCGCAAATGATGGATGGTCTGGCATTGGGCGAGACCACACCCGGGCCGCTCATTATGGTGGTGGCATTTGTTGGTTATTTGGGCGGTGTGGCGAATGCGGTGGTGGCCGGCAATCCATTTATGTCCGGCCTGCTGGCGGCGTGTGTGGTGACGTTTTTTACCTTTCTGCCGTCGTTTGTTTTTATTCTGGTGGGTGCCCCCATCATTGAAACCACCCGTGGCAATTTGCAATTGTCGGCCCCACTCAATGCCATCACCGCGGCAGTGGTCGGGGTGATTGTCAATCTCGCCCTGTTTTTTGTCTGGCACGTGTGGTGGCCACATACGACCCCGCTTGCCCCGTTTTCCGGCGGGCTGGATCTATTGGCGTGTGTGATGACGCTTGCGGCAGCGGTGGCGCTGTTTCGCTTCAAAGCCAATGTGATCTGGGTGATTCTGGTTTGTGGATTACTCGGCGCGGGCAAGGTGTTGGTGATGTAACCCGTGCCCCCCCGGGAGGCGGAGGGATAAATCTAGCAGTTTGTTGAAAATCGATGTGAGCCAATGCATCTAGCAAAGTAATTGTTGTCTCGAACAGTCCTCCCCTTTGAAAAAGGGGAGTTAGAGGGGATTTTCAGTGTTTAACGCCAAAGTAACCGCTTAAATCCCCCTCAATCCCCCTTTTCAAAGGGGGAAGCATCAGCGCCACCACCTGTAATTTGAACAGCATCAAATTTCAACAAACTGCAAGCAACTAAGCCCGCACCCAGTCCCCGGAAGCACCACCGTGTTTTTCGAGCAAGCGCACATTGGAAATGACCATGCCACGATCGACCGCTTTCAGCATGTCATAAACGGTTAAGAGTCCGACGGTGGCCGCCGATAATGCCTCCATCTCGACACCGGTACGGCCGAAGGTTTCCACCGTGGCACGGCACTCGACCAAGTGCGCCGCATCATCGAGTAAAAATTCAATGGCGACGCGATTGATAGCAATCGGATGCGACAGCGGAATCATGTCAGCGGATTTTTTTGCGCCTTGAATGGCGGCGATACGCGCCACACCCAATACGTCGCCCTTTTTGGCGGTTCCATCCCTGACCAATAAAAACGTTGCCGGCAGCATGCTGATGGTGCCGCTGGCCACCGCAACACGGTGTGTTTCCGCCTTGTTGCCAACATCGACCATGTGCGCATCACCGCGCTCGTTAAAGTGATTCAATTTTGTCATGACGGTTTAAGTCCTCTTTAGTCCTGTTTGGTCCTGTTTGGTCCTATATCGATCGGCGCCCGTGCAGCACCCTTGTTACAATTGGCGTTCGGTCCAAGTGACCATTTTAATGCCGCAATCAGGGAACTGACGAGGATGTGCGCCATCCAATCGTTGTTTAATATGGGAGATGCCGCATTGTTGAAGAAAAATTGCCCGCCCGCACCAATTGGACAAGTGCCGCGATCACCCACCCCGCCCCGCTCAATTCGCCTCAAATCCATTGTTGCGCAACTGACTCTTGCGACCATGCTGGTGACCAACTTTTCGGTCATCCCGGCCAGTTATGCGAGCGGCCTGCCCGACCTCGGTGATGCCTCCGATTCATTGGTGACCGAACCGCAAGAGCGCGCCATCGGCAAACGGATCATGCTCGATGTGCGCGGCGACCGCGCCTATGTCGAAGACCCGGAATTAAACGCCTACATTACCGCACTCGGTAATCGACTGGTCGCCTCCGCCCGGGGCGCGACCAATGACAACCGCCGCGATTTTGAGTTTTTTATTCTCAACGACGAAGCCATTAACGCTTTTGCCTTATTGGGTGGTTTTGTCGGCTTTCATTCCGGCTTGATATTGGCCTCGCGCACCGAGTCCGAATTGGCGGGTGTGATGGGCCACGAAATTTCACACGTGACACAACGCCATGCCGCACGCGGCGCAATGGGCCAACGCTCCGGTGGCATTTTGCAATTGGCGGCATTGGCAGCCGCCATTCTCGCCGCCCGCTCCGGCTCCACCTCGGCGGGCCAGGCGACCGAAGCCGCAATTGTCGGCTCACAGGCGCTGGCCATTCAAAACCAGCTCGATTACACGCGTGACTTTGAGCGCGAGGCGGATCGTATCGGTATCCAGATGATGATCAACGCCGGGTTTGATCCGCAGGGTATGGTCGGATTTTTTGACCGCCTGTTAAGGGCAAATCGACACAACGAAGGCAAGGCGCCGGGATATCTGCGCACCCATCCGCTCACCACGGAGCGAATCGCCGATATGCAAAACCGGGTTGACCAGCTCAACAACGACGGCGAAAAAACACTGCGCGCCTATGCTGAAAGTGCCGAGTATAAATTTGCCCAGGCAAAGTTACGCGTCATGAGTCTGGGCACCAACGAAGCCATCACATTTTTTCGGGCGGCCATCGCCGAAAAAACCGTGTTACGCAATCGCGCCGACGTCTATGGCTTGGTGATGGCGCTCAGCCGCGCGCGTGACTTTACCGCTGCCGAACTAGAGCTGGCCGCCGTTCGTCAGTCGCCTGAGCCACATCCTTGGATCGAAAATTTGAATGCGGAAATTCAACTACAACAGGGTCGATTTGATGCCGCCATCACCGCCTATCAAACCGCCAGCAAACGTTTTCCGGACAGCCGCGCGTTGGCGCTCGGGCTGATTGATGCGCATTTTCAGGCAGGTAAAATTGACGGTGCGTTGAGTCTGGCCAATGAGCGGCTGAAACGAAATCCGGACGACGCAAAACTGTATGAGCTGGCGGCAAAATGTTACGAACGCCTCGGCAAAAAGATGGCGCAACATCGTGCCATTGGTGAGTCCTATTACCGACGCGGCAATTTGGTCGGCGCGGTTGAACAACTTGAAATTGCCCTGAAGGCCAAAGACGGCAATTTTTATGA
>JAYTBF010000116.1:0-11510 GCA_043737175.1 Burkholderiales bacterium | reverse complement strand
GAACGTATCCGCGAGGAATTGCGCAACGGCATGTCACCACAAATGGCGATTCAAGCGGGATATGATCGTGCGCTGGACACCATCATTGACTCAAATATCACCACCCTCATTGCCGGTATGGCGTTGTTGATTTGGGGATCAGGCCCGGTGCGTGGTTTCGCCGTGGTGCATTGTCTGGGTATCATCACCTCGATTTTTTCAGCAGTCATGGTTTCACGCGGCATTGTCAATTTGATTTATGGTGGCAGGAAAAAGGTCTCGATGTTACGCATTGGCAATGTGCACTGGGATAAACCGGTTAAATCCGCAAAGGCCTGACCAGGCATCAACCGCCGGTTGTTTCGACCGCACGCAACCTCGTCATTAAAGAATAAAAGGCAGCAAAAAATGGAATTATTCAAATTCAAAAAATCAATCCCGTTTATGAAACATGCGTTGATCTTCAACGTGATTTCATTCGTCACCTTCTTGCTGGCGGTATTTTTTCTTTGGAAGAACGGGCTGCATTTGTCCATTGAGTTTGTCGGTGGAACGGTGATGGAAGTGCAGTACGTCAAGCCCACCGAGCCGGATCGTGTCCGCACCACCCTGGAAAAAATGGGACTGACGGCGGAGGTCATTCGTTTTGGTTCGCCGCAGGATCTGTTGATTCGCCTGCCCAAACCGAGCGCCACCGAGGCCAACCAAAACGCCGCAATGCAAAAGCAGAATGACGCTGTCATGGCGGCTCTTTGTGCAGTGGAGGCAACTGACGCGGGAAAACCGGTTGCGCAAATTTGTCCGGTGGAAAGTGACAAAAAGGCGGACGCGGCCGTCAAGCTGACACGAACGGAATTTGTTGGCTCGTCGGTTGGCGGCGAGCTTGCCTACGACGGTGCCATGGCCCTGTTTGCGGTCTGTGTCGGCATCATGGCGTATTTGGCTGTCCGTTTTGAGTGGCGTTTTGCGGTTGCCACCATCATCGCCAACTTGCACGATGTCATTATCATTCTCGGATTTTTTGCGTTTTTTGGTTGGGAATTTTCCCTGCCGGTGCTGGCGGCGGTGCTGGCCATTCTCGGTTACTCAGTCAATGAGTCGGTGGTGGTATTTGATCGCGCCCGCGAAAATTTCCGCAAAATGAGAAAAGCAACCACAACGGAAATTTTTGATGCGGCGATTACCGGCACCATTTCCCGAACCATCATTACCCATGGCACCACCCAAATGGCGGTGATTGCCATGCTGCTGCTGGGCGGGCCGACCTTGCATTATTTTGCACTGGCGTTGACCATCGGCATTTGTTTCGGTATTTATTCGTCGGTGTTGGTGGCTTGTCCGATTGCCAACTACCTGGGGGTATCGCGTGAAGATTTTGTGAAACCGCAGAAAAAGGAAGACGATCCGGAAGTCATCTCCGCACAGCCTTGAAAAAAGTGATTCGATCTTCCTGAATCATTTTTATGGAATTTGTCGCAACCATCGTTGACTTGTTTTTGCATTTGGACAAACATCTTGCCGCCTTGGGCGTTCAATATGGTGACTGGATTTACGCAGTTCTGTTTTTTGTAATTTTTGCGGAAACCGGATTTGTTGTCACACCATTTTTGCCGGGTGATTCCTTGTTATTTGTGGCCGGATCACTGGCTGCGCTGGGTGTGATGAATGTCCATCTTTTGGTTGTTTTGCTGTTTGTCGCGGCAATGCTTGGTAATACCGTCAACTACGAAATCGGCCGATGGCTTGGCCCAAAAGTGTTTAAGGATGACCATTCTCGATGGTTAAATCCGCACTATTTGCAGCGCACCCACCAATTTTTTGATCGATGGGGATCAATAGCGGTGGTGTTAGCGCGCTTTGCCCCGTTTCTACGCACCTACGTGCCGTTTGTCGCCGGAATCGGGGCGATGCCCCGCGGTAAATACTTTATCCATACCGCAATTGGCGGTGCCCTATGGGTGGCATCATTTACTTACCTTGGCTTTTTTTTCGGCAATATTCCCATGGTCAAGGCGAAACTCGGCTGGATCGTGATTACCGTAATCGTATTGAGTCTTTTGCCAATTTTTGTCGGCTGGTGGCAGTCGCGACGTCAGAGCGGATCTTGATGGCGTCAGGTTCGTTGATCGTTTGCCCGGTTCGGTAATGGGGTGTTGCGAATATAGGTGACGGCGGCGGCAAAAATGATTAAACACAGCAGTAATTCGAATCCTGCCAACCATCGTGAGGTGGCCGACTGATCGGACCAGGCGCGAACGATGCCCTCGGTGAAGTAAAACCAGATCAGTAACGTCGACCATTGGTAGGTGTAACGGCGTCGGTCGGCATGCCGCCAAACAATCCATATTGGCATCAGCAGGGGCAGCGATTTAAGGATCAGCCACGAGCCGCCTGTTAGAATCGGTGCCCATTGCCATTCCCACAAAAAACAAAGTGCGGCGAGCAACACCAACGAGGCCAGACCAAGGCGGTGTGCGGCGGCCGCTCGAATTGATTTTTCCATTTGTCTTAGGCGAGCTTATTCGCGGTTTGTGCAACGCGTTTGCCGAGTAGAAAAGCCAAATTCTTTTCATCGTCGGAAATGGGCAGGTTGCCTTTGGCACCGGACACATGGCTTGCGCCGTAGGGTGTTCCGCCTGATTGGGATGTGGCCAATGCGGATTCAAAATAGGGCAATCCTACAATCAGCATGCCATGATGCAACAAGGGCAGCATCATGGTCAGCAGCGTGGATTCATTGCCGCCATGCATCGACGAGGTGGAGGTGAACACGCCCGCCGGTTTACCAACCAGCGTGCCGCGCATCCATTCACCGCCTGTGCCATCCAGAAAATATTTCATTGGCGCGGCCATATTGCCAAATCGTGTCGGTGAGCCGAGCGCAATACCGACACATTCATCCAAATCGGCACTGGTGGCGTATGGCGGGCCGTTGTCCGGCACTGCGGGAAAGGTCGCTTCGGTGACCGTGGTGACCTTAGGCACGGTGCGTACCCGCGCAGACATGCCGGCGACACTGTCGACGCCGCGGGCAACGTGATTGGCCAGCTCTTTAACGGAGCCGGTGTGTGAGTAATACAAAACCAGAATATCAGCCATCGTGGCAATCACTTTATCAAGTCAACACGTTATTATAGAAGTCACCAACAGAAATTATTGCCAAGTGAAATTCGTTCCCAATTCTATTCAGTCGTCGCTCTCATACCTGCAGTTTTTAGCAAGAAGAATTGTCGAAGACCGTTGTCTGACCATCGCCGGAAGTCTGACCTTTACAACCTTGCTGGCGTTGGTTCCGTTGTTTACGGTCACCATTACCCTGACGTCAAAATTGCCGTTTACCAGCGATATTGTCTTGCAACTGAAGATGTTTATCCTGAAGAATTTTGTTCCGGAAATGTCGAGCAAAATGATTGGTCTATATATGGATCAATTCGCGCAGAATGCCTCTAGATTGACGGCCATTGGATTGACTATCGTCCTTGGTACGGCGATAGCGCTATTATTTACCATCGAAAATTCGTTTAACAGCATTTGGCGGACCAATCGTCGGCGCACATGGTGGCGGCGGTTGCGTTGGGCATTTATTTTGCTGACCGTCGGCCCGTTATTGATCGCAGCGAGCTTGTCGATCACCATGTTTTTTGTGCGTGGGCTACGTTCTTTTGAACGAACCATGCCGTTGCTGGATGATGCCCTGTGGAGCCTGATTCCTATTTCAATCACGACCATCGCGCTATATATGGCGTATCGATGGATTCCAAACCGGCATGTGCCCGCTCGTCATGCGCTGTTGGGGGCCATGCTGGCGGCGGTGATATTTGAATTGATGAAATACGGCTTTGTTATTTACGTCACCAAGATGCCGACCTTTAGCCTTGTGTACGGTGCGTTTGCCAGTGTTCCCATCTTTTTATTCTGGTTGTTTTTTTGTTGGCTGGTCGTCCTGCTGGGGGCGGAAATTTCCGCAACCCTGTCCTATATTCGCCATCGCGATGCACAGATGAACTCATTAAAGCCAGGTGATGCCATCGTCAGGGTCCAGTCTGCGCTTGACGCGGCAGGGGGGGCGCGCACGTTTGACCAGCTTCGTCAGGCGGCACCGATGCCGATTGATCACGCTGAGGACGCGTTGGACGCGTTGGTTGCGGACGGCAAAGTCGTTATTTTGAAAGGCCGGCCGATGCGTTATGCCTTGTTTCAACCTGACTAGTTTTTAGGAATCCTGAAATTGAAACAAATCAAACCGTGAAGTGCGTTCGATCAACGTGGTGGCACGGACGTGTGATACCTCGCCATGGTCGTTCAACTCGAATTCGCGCAGGTCGGCAAAGGTATCTGGCGCCGTCATGACTGTATCCGGTGGAGAGTCCGCTTGGAGCGACGATAATAGTATTGCCTGAACCGGTCGGCTGCTGCCGATGGTCGGTTCGACGGTAATGTTATAGCCGGCTGTCGCGATCAATTCCAGGCCAAATTCAAGTGCATCGCCTTCAAGTAGGGTGAGCCACCGCACCACGCCGACATTCCAACTCTTGCCGCCGACAAATCGAACTGCAACAACTTCACCTACGGTAACGCCGACATTTCCAGGCTGGTTTCTATGCAGGCGTAATCCATTGGCACTTTGGTTGAGCACCACCCATTCTTCAACACCAATCAGTTGTGACATGGGGTCCTGTGGAATATTCAGCAATGGCACTGTTCGGCCGTCCTCTATGGCTTCGGCGCTGATTTCAGAATTTTCATCAGTCGCCAATTCTGCAAAATACGCAACCGCTTTAATGCCGCTGCACAATGCAACGCCGGTTTCCGCGGGCATACGCCTGAATTGACGCTTGGGAGGGTCACCCCACAGGCGAATCAAGCGGGCGATTAAATCGTTGGTGTCGTGGGTCGCACGGCTCTTTGCAGCACTGGCCGCGGTGGCATTATTCACCTTTAGTTTTTGCTGAAGTCGTTCAACCAGTCTGGTCGGGTCAACCAGGCGCATGACCTCGCCTAGCGGGGGTCTGTTGCCTTGGACGAGTGGCTTGGGCGAAACATCTGCATCGAACGCAACGACGAACGCCCGTTGCGGATCAATGCCTTCGGACGATGATTTAAAGTCGACTGTGCCACGGTTCTGGCGCAACAATTCGAGCGTGCGGTCTACCTCCTGATACATGAGCCGGTACGGATCGGCAAGCGACAGCATTAACATTTCACGATATACGTCGCCAATCGTTTCCTTGGTCTCGGGGTCGGCGGTTTCGTCTGCGAATCCTTGTTCATCGGCGTACAAATATAATGCGCTGGCTTCCAACCATACCCCTTTTGGTACCGGGTGGTAGGTGCGATAACTTTGCATCATCTGGGCGAGAAGATTGGTCAGAATTCGATAAACTGGCGAAATCAGCGTTTTCTTGATGCCAAACGCGATTAATTTTCCGGTTTTTTCGACGACATAAAGTTTATAAGCGTTACTGAGCTCGGCGGATACAAGGTGTGCAAGCTCAAAGGCTTCTTTTTGTTTAGGCTGGAGCGGCAAACTTGCGTAGGCATAAATTGCGTCAAGTTCGTCCAGTAATACGGTAACAACCGGGCGGTAAATCTCAAATAGCGCAATTCGTTCTTCTGCGGAAATCTTGCCGCGATTGAGGGCGGCCATTTTTTCAGCAATGGCTTTGGTCGATTCTATAGTCTTGGTGAGTGGCAAACTTTCGACCCAGGCGCGCGCTTTTTTTGGATTGGTCTCAATTTCTTTGGATAGAGATCCTGAAGAAACTGGCACTGATAAGCTTAATGGCATTCAACCCTCTTTGGTCACGGATCGTTATTGGCGTGCGAAAGGTAAGATATTTTTGCAACGAGGCAACAATTTCTTAAAAGCCTAGTCCTACAGGATTAATGCGGAAAATTACATTTACAATGATTCTATTCTCGCTATTGATCGGAATTTTAATGGATTGCGTGAATACATGATGAAGAATTTATCAAAGGCAAATATGTATGATTTCGTGAAACCATTTCAAACTAAGTATCGTCGAATTAACAACGTTAAATTGTTAACAATCGTCGCTTGTATTTTTATCTCCTTGTCGGCCGGTTTGGTCAGCGCATTTGACCTCAAGGATACCGACGGAAAAACGCATAAGTTGACGACCCTGAAGGGCAAGTGGGTGGTGGTGAATTTTTGGGCGACCTGGTGTGCACCGTGTATCAAAGAGATTCCCGACATTGCCGAATTCGCAAACGAGCAGGCAAAACTTGGTGATCACACGCGTGTGATTGGCATTGCCATTGATTGGGAAGAGACGGGTAAGCGCGATGTTGATGCGGCAAAACTGAAACGTGTGGCAAAAAAAATCGGCCATACCTATCCCTTGGTATTGGCGGACGATGCCACTGAAAAAACGTTTGGCAGAATTAAAGGCATGCCAACCACCTTGGTTTACAACACCGAAGGAAAACTCGTCTATAACAAGACCGGAGTGGTGACCAAAGAGTTATTAGCGCGCGTTCTTAAAGGCGAGTTGGTTAAATAACAAAACGCCAATATCGGCGGGGTATTCCAGCATTAAATGCTGGAACACGCCCGCCAAATAACGAGTTTTATTTGTTCAATTTTGCGAGAACATAAGAGGCAATTTCGGTGAGTGGCACCACGGTTGCGACTTCATCGCGGCGCTGCTGATATTCAACATTGCCTTCCTTAAGGCCCCGATCACCAATGACGACGCGGTGTGGAATGCCGATCAACTCAAGCTCTGCCAACATCACACCCGGCCGCTCATCACGGTCGTCTATAAGGGCATCAACACCGGCTGCCATGAGTTGGTTGTAAAGCGATTCGGCCGCAAGTCGAACCGCCTCAGACTTGCCAAACCCAATCGGTGCAATGGCTACGGTAAATGGTGCCATGTTGTCAGGCCAAATGATGCCGCGCGCATCGTGGTTTTGTTCAATCGATGCGGCAACCAGGCGGGTGATGCCGATTCCGTAGGAACCCATGAGCGGCGTCTGTGGTTTGCCATTTTCGCCCAGAAAGGAAATGCCCATTTTTTCTGGATAGGGCAGGCCGGAAAAAACGTGTCCGACCTCAATGCCGCGTTGAATGGCGAGTACCCCTTTGCCATCGGGCGACGGGTCGCCTTCAACAGCGTTTCGAAGGTCGGCGACGGCCGCGGGCTCGGGTAGGTCGCGCCCCCAATTTACCCCGGTAAAGTGAAAATCAATTGCGTTGGCTCCGCTGACAAAATCGCTCATATTGGCGACCGTTCGATCCGCGACTACGGTGACGCCGGAAAGTCCCACGGGTCCGAGATAACCAGGCTTGCAGCCAAATGTCGACTCGATTTCGGACTCGCTGGCGAAACGAAAGCCCGCCTTGAGTCCTTCGACTTTGCCGGCTTTGACTTCATTCAGTTCGTGGTCGCCACGAATCAGTAACAGCCAGATATGGGCACCGATGACATTGCCGTTATCGTCGTTTTTTTCAGTCGCCAGCACGATCGACTTTACGGTTTTGGTCAGCGAAATGTTGAGGTGTGTGGCGACGTCTTCACATTTGGCTTTGCCGGGTGTGGGCGCTTTTGCCATTTCTTCGTTTGGTGTTTCCCGTTTGGCGGTCAGCGCGACACACTCGGCCTTTTCCATGTTCGCCGCGTAGTCGGAGGTCGGGCAATACACCAATGCATCTTCGCCGGTGTCGGCAATCACCTGAAATTCATGGGAGCGCTCGCCGCCAATATTGCCGGTGTCGGCCTCGACCGGGCGAAAGGTCAGGCCCAGACGATTGAATACCCGCACATAGGCATCAAACATGGCGTCGTAACTGTTTCGTGCGCCTTCCACGTCACGGTCAAATGAATAGGCGTCCTTCATCGTAAATTCGCGGCCGCGCATCACGCCAAAACGCGGGCGACGCTCATCGCGGAATTTGGTCTGAATTTGGTAAAAATTGATCGGCAATTGCCGATAGCTGCGGATATCTTGGCGAAAGATGTCCGCCAAGACTTCCTCCGAGGTGGGCTGAAGAATGAAATTGCGTTCGTGGCGATCCTGAATGCGCAGCATTTCCGGGCCCATTTTTTCCCATCGCCCGGATTCCATCCATAACTCAGCCGGCTGGACGAATGGTGTTAATAATTCAATGGCGCCTGCCCGTTCCATTTCCTCGCGCACCACGCGCTCCACTTTTTTGATGACGCGCAGGCCCATAGGCATGTAGTTGTAAATGCCAGAAGCGAGTTTTTTGATCATTCCGGCGCGCAGCATCAGTTTTTGGCTGACCACATCGGCGTCGGCAGGGGCATCTTTGAGGGTTGAAATAAAAAACTTTGTTGCGCGCATTTTCTTTACTTTTCAATTAGTTAGTTGAATTTATATGGTCATTTTACACGTCGCAATTGGATTCGATGGCGAGACGACTATTCAATTAAAGTAATTTATGAAAGAATCGTCGTAACTTAAGAATTGGAAGGGCTTGAACCATGATTGATCGAGATGGTTATCGCCCAAATGTCGCCATCATTCTTTGCAATGCAAAGAATGAGGTCTTTTGGGGCAAGCGCATCCGCGAACACTCTTGGCAATTCCCGCAAGGTGGCATTAAACATGGGGAAGCGCCGGAAGATGCCATGTTTCGCGAGCTGGAAGAGGAAACCGGCTTAAAGCGCGAGCACGTCAAGATTTTGGGTCGCACCAAAAATTGGCTGCATTATCACGTCCCCAGCCATTGGGTAAAGCGCGAGTGGCGTGGGACCTACAAAGGGCAAAAGCAGATCTGGTATTTGCTGCGATTGACCGGACGGGATCACGACATCCGGCTGCGTGCGTCGGAGCATCCGGAATTTGACGCGTGGCGCTGGCACGACTATTGGGTGCCACTGGATACTGTCATTGAATTTAAGCGCGATGTTTACCGCAAGGCTTTGCACCAGTTGGTTCAATTCCTGGAGCGGCAACCGCGTGTAAGCCCGAAGAGCGGAGACCGATTAGCCGCGAGGGGCGCAACGAGTTATGGCGAGCCGGCAAATGCAGAAGCCGCAACGGCCGCACCCGATCATGGCGGCGAAAACAACATCGGTGACGGGGCGGTGATGGATACGGTGCAATCATCGCTGGTTGCGGCTGAAATGATTATTGCCGACGCGGCCATGGGAATAGTTGAACAGGCAGCGAATATTTATACGCCAAGGCCAAACGGAAATTGAAATAGGCGACAAAAAAAACCGGCTTCAAGCCGGTTTTTTTGTTTATTGCGGGCACTAAAATTTAGTCTGCCTGATGAGGTGCCGGTGCGGCACTGGAAGCACTTTTTATCTTGTCTGATTGAGGGGCGACTTGGTGGCCGCGCGCAAAAACAAGATAAAAGGTTGGCACTACAAATAGTGTCAGCAATGTACCAAAAGTCATGCCGCCAACAATAACCCAGCCAATTTGTTGACGCGACTCGGCACCCGCGCCCGACGCAAGTGCAAGTGGCATCGCACCCAGCACGGTTGCGCCTGTTGTCATCAGGATCGGCCGAAGTCGTAATACCGACGCTTCGATCACCGCCTCCTTGACACTCTTGCCCTGTGTTTGTAGTTGGTTTGCAAACTCAACGATTAAGATTCCGTGTTTGGTAATCAATCCCACCAGCGTAATCAGGCCGATTTTGGAAAAGACATTTAATGAGTTTCCGGTGATCCACAACGCAATTAACGCGCCGGTAATCGACAATGGTACCGTCAGCATGATGATGAACGGGTCGACGAAACTTTCGAATTGCGCGGCCAGTACCAAATAGATAAAACACAATGCCAATAGAAAGGTGACGAAAATAGTGTTGGCACCTTCGCGATATTCACGTGACTGCCCAAGCAAATTAGTTTGTACCGTCGGCAGCACCTTGGCGACGGCGGCGTCCATGACCTTTAGGGCTTCATCCAGGCTGTAACCTTTGGCAATTTCGGCGTTGACTGTTGCCGAACGTAACCGACTAAAGTGATTTAAGTTGCGCGGGCTGACACCCTCCCGAATCGACGTGACGCTCGATAACGGCACCATGTCCCCAGAACGCGCGCGCACGTAAATATCGGAAATATCACTTGGCGTGCTGCGATCATCTGCCGCCACTTGCACAATCACGTCGTATTGTTCCCCGCCTTGTTTGAATCGAGTAACCACCCGGCCGCCGAGCATGGTTTCCAGAGTTCGGCCGACTGTTTCCACAGGCACGCCCAAGTCGCCCAATTTTTCGCGATTCACCTGTACACGAAGTTCGGGCTGACTTAATCTCAGATCGGAGTCAACGTTCAGCAAAACCGGGCTCTTGCGCACCTCTTCTTGCAGACGTTCCACCATACGCGCCAATTCCGGATACGATGCCTGCGTTTGCAAAACATATTGCACCGGTTTGTCGCGACCGCCACCAAGCGACGGGGGCGTGACAGGAAAGGCATTGATGCCGGCAATCGCGCGCATTTTTGGACGAATCTCGTTGGCTATATCAGCCGAACTGCGATCGCGTTCTTGCCATTTTTTTAAAATCAGAATTGAAAATCCACTATCCGGAGTGGGATTGCCGGTGTTCACAAAATATCGAGCCCCTTCCGGTACACCTGCATAAACCTCCTCCAACTGTTTGGAGTAATGGGTGGTGTAGCCGATGGTTGAGCCTTCGGGTGCTGAAAATGGTCCGAAAATAACACCTCTATCTTCGGTTGGCGCCAATTCCGACTTGATGGTCATGAAAAGCGGCGCAGAAATGCCGGCAAACACCACCCAAATGGCAATAGCAATCCAAGTTTTATCGAGCGAGTTGGTCAGTAATTTTTTATATCCCGCCGTCTGCCAAACAAAGAATGCTTCAATCGAGTTGTATAACTTGCCGTGTTTGGGTTCGTGACGCAGCAACTTGGCGCACATCATCGGCGACAACGTGAGCGCGACAAAACCAGATACCATCACTGCGCCGGCGAGTGCCAGTGCAAATTCGATAAACAATCGATCTGTTCTGGTTTGGCCAAAAGCGAGTGGCACAAACACGGCCGCCAGCGTCAACGTCATGGCAACAATGGCGAAACCGATCTCCCGGGAGCCGACAATCGCCGCCTCAAATGGCTTCATGCCCTTTTCGATATTTCGGTAGATGTTTTCCAGCACGACGATGGCGTCGTCGACCACCAAGCCAATGGCGAGGACCATTGCCAGTAGTGTCAAGACGTTGATCGAAAAGCCGGCAATGTACAGCAAAGTGAAGGTGCCAATCAACGAGATTGGAATGGTGACCAACGGAATGAGTGTCGCCCTGATATTGCGCAAAAATAGAAAAATGACCAATGCGACCAACACCATTGCTTCGACAATGGTAACGAAGACTTTCTTGGTTGACTCTTCAATAAACACCGCCGAGTCATAAGACATGGTTAATTTCATGCCCTCCGGCAGCGTTTTATTTATGGCATCGATTTCCTTGCGAACTGCAATCGCGAGGTCTAGGGTATTGGCGGTTGATTGACGAATGACGCCGAGCGAAATGGCGGGATTGCCGCGAAATCGGGTAA
>JAYTBF010000115.1:0-1934 GCA_043737175.1 Burkholderiales bacterium | reverse complement strand
AGTTTTTTGAAGCCGGTATTCCACACTTGGAGATGCGGCGCGATTTGTAATTCTCGAAATTAGGACGGTTGCTCACTCGCCGCAATCAGGCCATAGGGCAAATCCAGTATGGTCAGTGGTTGGGTAAACGCCGGGTCAAGGAACAAACTATTGTTGGTAATGGTGTCGACTTGGGTGACCACCAATGCTTCAATGGCCCGCTGTTTTTCCATTGACGGTACCGGCGCCGCCAGCGCGATGGACCCGCAGGCTTGGTCGGCGAAATCGGGTGAATAAACAAACGCGCCGGGTGGCGGCAGTTGATCGGCTGTCAACATCACCCGCACCATACGTCTTTTTAATATTCCACGATATTGGGTGCGCGCGACAATTTCCTGTCCGGGATAACAGCCTTTGCGAAAATTGACGCCGCCGATCAATTCAAAATTGGCCATCTGCGGCACAAAAGCGTCCTGCGTTGTGGGTGTCACCTCGAATATGCCAGCGCGAATATTGGCCAAATCCCATCGTCCCGCCGGTGCAATCGAACAGACAGCAGCCAGCTGATTCCAAGTCTGTTCTGCCGCGTGGGATTGGGCAACAATCAGGGTGCGATTTTCGGCCAGGCGAATCAGCCGATATTTTTCATTGGCGGCACTTGAAAAATCTGTTGGCAGCGACATAACCTCGGTTAGTTGATTCATCGCGGTTGCCACCGTCGTGGTGCTGCCAGCCATCACGCCAAACAGTTGCAAAGTGTCGCTGGCCACGGTGATGTTTACCTTGGAGCGAAATACAAACATGGTTAAGCGTTTCTGAATTGCCGGCAATAACGCCATGGGCATCATCAGGAAGTATTTGGATTGATCGCGCCAAATTAAAAACGTGACCAGCAATCGACCCTTGGGAGAACACCAGCCGTTCCATTGGGCTTGACCGTCGGTGAGCGCCTTTACATCATTGGTAAATTGTCCCTGCAAAAAGGCCGCGGCATCCTCTCCGCCGATTTCTAACACGCCATAATGTGACAAATCGCACAGCGCAGTCGCGCCACCATCCGTTGATTCAGTGGCGCTGATGTTTTTATAGGCTTCAACCCTGCCGTCCTGAAATTGCGCGCCTTGGGAGATTAAAAATTGAGTCCAGTTTTCGTTCATCTTGGTTCCTGTCCGTGCAGACTAAAGTGTGCGGGTGAGGTTGCGTAATTTCGTTTGGCTCGACCTACCGATCAAACTGTAAATTGCACCGTTGTTCGGCTGGTGTCGATTTCCGGCCATTTGTCGTTGATAGCAACGCAGCTTTTGCTGTAAATTTGCGCACATGTCTGATGATCCACGCTGGATTTCGCTGCAACCCTCTTTGATCAATCTCATTTTGACATTGATGGCCGGTGTGTTGGCGGCTGCGTCATTATGGTTGATTGAACTTCCAGAATGGTTGCGCGCGGCAATTCTTTTGTTGGCCATGTTTGTGTTGGTGATCGATCTGTATTTGATCCGGCATCGATCGGCAGATGCCGTCAGTGGTTTTTACCTGATTGAGCGTGATGTTGTTGTGCCGATCCCAGACCAAGCAAATGTCACTGAATATTTGCCAACGTCGAATCAAAAACGCGAGCTGGTGGTGCGGTTGCGTTATGCCAATCCGCAGAAACGCAAAAAACCCGATGGAACTGTCGAGCGCGAGGCAGACGGCGTGGTTTTAGCATCAGCCTATGTGTCAACTTATTTCACCACCATTCCCTATTGTTTGCCTGGTGATCCACATTGGCGGCGTTGGCTGCCGCGGGTGTTGGCGTTATGGGCGGATAGTCTGGATCACGAACGATTTCGTGAAACAAGGGTGAAATTGAAGTGGCGTTAGCCGCCCGATTGTCGTTTGCCAAACGCAATTGAACGGTTTTGCAGGGCGCTTCGGTATAATTTGTCCCTGATTGTGAGCGCGCTGTGCTCATG
>JAYTBF010000114.1:0-1936 GCA_043737175.1 Burkholderiales bacterium | reverse complement strand
TATCTGGTGCAAGTTGAAGGCACACCCTTGCACGAAAAATTGCAGGGCGAAAAAGTGATCGACTGGACCGAGTTTGTGCGCACGGTGGCGGTGGCACGCATCACCATGCCAAAAAGTTTTGTGCGCCTGTCAGCCGGCCGTCAGGAAATGAACGAAGCCACCCAGGCGTTGTGTTTTTTAGCCGGTGCCAATTCCATTTTTTACGGCGAAAAATTGCTGACCACCGGTAACCCGGATGTACAAAATGACCGGGCGCTGTTTGACAAGCTGGGGATTCAGCCGCTTTAGATTTTCTCCGCCCCACCCAGTACGGTTAAGTCATTCATGTCCACCCCCGTCATTTCAGAGTTATCCGCACAACTGTCCGAGCTTGCTCTCGCCGATCAACTGCGCGCGCGGCGTGTGGTCGCATCCGCGCAAGACGCGTCGATGATCATCGATGGTCAACGCGTGTTGTCGTTTGCCAGCAACGATTATTTGGGACTGGCCAATGACCCGCGCGTGGTGGAGGCCACCATGCGGGCGGTGAAACGATATGGATTGGGCGCGGGCGCGTCACACATGGTCACCGGCCACCATGTTTTGCACGAAGAACTCGAATCACGCTTGGCAACTTTTGTTGGCCTGCCCAAGGCATTGTTGTTCAGCTCGGGTTACGCGGCCAATCTCGGCATTCTGACTTCGCTGGCCGGGCGCGGCGATGTCATCTTTGCCGACAAACTCAATCACGCCTGCCTGAATGACGGGGCACAATTGTCGCGTGCGACGGTTAAACGCTACGCACACAACGATCTTGCCAAACTCGGCTCCCAGCTTGCCGAATGGGACAAAAATGGCCGGAACAGCGCGCGCAAATTGATTGTTACCGATGCGGTATTCAGCATGGACGGTGATATCGCGCTGGTGCCGGAATTACTGGAATTGGCCGAACAACACGATGCGATTTTGGTGTTGGATGACGCACACGGTTTTGGAGTGCTGGGTTATCGCGGCAAGGGTGTGTTGGAACATTTCAATATGCTCGGCAAAACCAGTGAGCGGATTGTTTACATGGCGACACTCGGCAAAGCGGTGGGTGGTTGCGGTGCGTTTGTCGCCGGCCATGAAGACGTGGTTGATTGGATCATGCAAGCCGCGCGCACCTATTTGTTTGCCACCGCCACACCCCCGGCGATTGCCGCCGGTTGCCTCGCGTCATTGGACATCATGAGTGAAGATCATGAGCGCCGCCGCCATTTGCGCACGCTCATCGATTTTTTTAATGATTCTCTAAAACTGCAATTCGCCACATTGCCATTTTCACAAACCGCCATTCAACCGGTGATTGTTGGTGACAATGCCACCACACTGGCCTTCGCCGAGGCGTTGCGCGAGCGGCATTTTTTGGTGCCGGCGATTCGCCCGCCGACCGTGCCGCCCGGCACCTCACGACTGCGGGTGTCGTTGTCGGCCAATCACAATAGTGACGACGTGTTTGATTTGATCACCGCCCTCACTGACATCGAAGTCACGTTGATGGGTAATCGATGAGTGTTTTTGTAAACACACTGGGCAGCGGTCCCGATTTGGCGTTGTTGCACGGCTGGGGTCTGAATGGCGCGGTGTGGCAGAACATTCGTGATGCACTCGCTGAAAATTTCACGTTGCACTTGATCGATTTGCCGGGTCACGGTCAGTCTGCCGACGTTGCCGCCACCACGCTCGATGAAATGAGTGAGGCCATCAACAAGGTCCTGCCGGACAAAACCCATTTGCTCGGCTGGTCGCTGGGTGGGCAGGTGGCGATGAACATCACACTGCGTTACCCACAAAAAATAGACAAACTAGTTCTGGTGGCGACCACGCCACAGTTTGTCGCCGGTGACGACTGGCCACACGGCATGAAGCCCGGTGTACTGGCTGATTTTGTTTCACGACTCTCGACCCACTACGCGGC
>JAYTBF010000113.1:0-11589 GCA_043737175.1 Burkholderiales bacterium | reverse complement strand
CCGATGTTGAAACCGAAAGTTAATTTTCCATGAGTCTTGAAAACAACGTCACCATCATTACCGGTGCCTCGACCGGCATCGGTGAGGAACTCGCCTATCAACTTGCCGCCAAAGGCGCACATCTGGTATTGTCCGCGCGCCGCACCAATGAGCTGGACCGGGTTGCCGAAAAGGTGCGCGAAATTGGCAAAACCAGCGGCGCACGGGTGACGGTCGTCGCCTGCAATGTGGCGATCGAAGCGAATTGCAAGAATTTGATTGATGCCACCGTAGCGGAATTTGGCGGGATTGACACTCTTGTGCTCAATGCTGGTATGACCATGTGGGCAAAATTTGCCGACATCAAAGATATGGCGATTGTTGAACGCATCATGCAGGTGAATTACATGGGCGCGGTGTATTGCACCCATTACGCCCTGCCCCACTTAACCGCCACACGTGGTCGGATAGTCGGCGTGGCGAGTCTGACCGGCTTGGTGGGTGTGCCGACCCGCACCGCCTACGCGGCGAGCAAACACGCTATGCGTGGATTTTTTGATTCGCTGCGCATTGAGCTTGAAGAAACCGGTGTCACCGTCACCATGATCTATCCCGGTTTTGTCGCCACCGGTATTCGTGAAAACGCCACCGGCGCGGATGGCAAAGCCGCCAAGGTTGATCCAGTTAATAAAGACGACGTGATGCGTGTTGAAGAATGTGCGTCCATCATCGTCCGCGCCATTGAACAACGCCAACGTGAAAATATCATGACAATCAAAGGCAAACTCGGCCAGTGGCTTAAATTGATCGCGCCAAAAATAATCGACGGACTGGCCAAACGCGCCGTCGCCGGCAATCAAAAATTTGTGGGCGGCAAATAATCAAACACGCGATTTGACGCGCACCTTGCGACACAATTGTTTGGAAATGCACGTCCCTCCTATATTTTTACTATTAAATATCAAATTATGACCCTCGCCACCTGGTTCACCTACCTCATCGCCGTTATCCTCATTTGTGTTTCGCCCGGCCCCGGCGCGTTATCGTCGATGTCAGCCGGAATGAAATATGGATTTGCTGTCGGCATGTGGAATCTGCTCGGCCTGCAGGCGGCCATAGCGGTGAATGTATTGGTGATCTGGCTCGGACTTGGTGCGGTTCTGGCCGCATCCACCACTGCATTTGAAGTGATGAAATACGCCGGCGCACTGTATTTGATTTATTTGGGCATCCAGAAATTTCGCGAGCCGCCTGTTCCGTTTGAATTCATCGCCAACCGCACCAAGTTTGCCGACACCTCGCGCTGGGGTCTGATCAAACAAGGACTATTGGTCAATCTGACCAATCCCAAAGGCATCGTTTTTCTGGTAGCCGTGTTACCCCAATTCATCGACGCCAGCCAACCCACCGGCAAACAATACGCCATCATGGGCGCAACCATGATTGTGGTGGATATGGTGGTGATGATGGGCTACACCGGCCTCGCCTCACGGGTGATTCGTTTACTCAAAGACCCGGCGCATATTCGCTGGACAAATCGCGGCATGGGTAGTTTGTTTGTTGCCGCGGGTGGCGCGTTGGCGGTGTTTAAACGTGGATAAGACATTCACTGTCGCCATCGAACGCACCTGGCTGGCCATCGACGCGAATGGAGGTGAACACACATTGGTGCTGGCGATTGGCACGCCGCAACCACGCAAAAATGTTGACTGGGAAGTTCAGGTTTCACTCGGCATTCTGGAGCCACGCCCATTCACGATTTACGGCGTTGATTCATGGCAGGCCATGCATCTGGCCATGCGCTTCACCACGCAACAAGTTGCTGATTACGCCAAACGCGGCTGGCGCTTTTATTGGCCTGATGGTGAAGATGAAGCGCTCCCGTCCAATATGTTTCAATAGCTCCCTAAATCATTCCGTCGCGGAATTGCCGCACGCTCCCGTTGTGCGCCGCTGAGCAGCGCAGCAGACGTGGGAGTCGTCCGCGAGCAATGTTTGAGGGCGAGCAAATCCAACAAATAAAAACTCCCCTGCACCTACGAGCCCGAGTTTTGCGAGCGGCCCACGTTGGCGAGCAGCGCAAGGAACCCGAAGGGGCGGCGAACCGGGTCGCCTTTTCTTTGGTTACTTTCTTTTGGCGAAGCAAAAGAAAGTAACTAGCCGCCGGGCTACCCCCGGCATCGGTTTCGGCAAGTGGTACTAATGAAGTGGCCCCGTTGTGCGCCGCTGAGCAGCGCAGCAGACGTGGGAGTCGTCCGCGAGCAATGTTTGAGGGCGAGCAAAACCAACAACCAAAACTTCCCTGCAACCACGAGCCCGAGTTTTGCGAGTGGCCCACGTTGGCGAGCAGCGCAAGGAACCCGAAGGGGCGACGAACCGGGTCGCCTTTTCTTTGGTTACTTTCTTTTTGGCGAAGCAAAAGAAAGTAACTAACCGCCGGGCTACCCCGGCATCAGTCTGCGCAGAAGACAATAGCAACCGTCGACGACTAAAACCGTAATCCGCCCTTCACCAAAAATTGACTAGCCCTGGCTCCCGCCAAACACCACCAAAAATATAAACAACAAAAACAATATCCCCGCCACCAAAAAGAAAATCTTCCATCCCGATTTGGGTGACTCGCCTTCAACTTCGCCAGTCTGCCCATTCACCACAAACCGATAAGTCTTACCCTTGAACAAATAAGCCGACACCCACATTGGCAACAAAATATGTTTAAACGTCAGATGACTGTACTGCGAATGCAGACTGGTGATGCGTTGCCGATCACCGCCAATATCGGCCCGCACCAGTGACTCAACGGTGGCGTCGATTTGTTTTTTGCCTTGCGCAAACGCAGCAGGTAAATCAACCGAATAGGCTTCGGCCTGAAAGCCGGTAATGTATTCATCCTGATACGGCACCAACTCACCCGTATTCCAAGTGCGCAATTTACTGGAGAACGCACTCGCAAAAACGTTTCCAACCCCACCCACCGCGGACAACGCCTCCGCCACCTGCTGATTGTCGTCCTGGGCACCAAAACGGCTGCGCGAACCCGACACCAACACATCATTGTGAAAATAGGCGACCTGGCCGGATGCATTCGACCAGTCAGTGACAACACGCGTTTGTGTCACACGCTGGCCGTTGGAATTGGTGGTGGTATAAGACTCCACCCGATCATCCCCACGCTGTCCGGCATACTCCGTGCGGGTATTGGCGTCAAAGGTCCAGAACGGCACATATAAACCATTAATGCCGCCATCACTTTGCGCGTATTTTTTTAACGCATTGGGGGCCATCCATAAACCACGCAACCAGCCGCGCCATTTGTCTTGTGCCTGCAACTTGGTGACTTTAAACGGCACCAGCGATTTTGGTTTGATCAATCGCTGTGCATAACTCTGACTGGTAATGGGTGTGCCACAAAAAATGCACGCCGACGCATACAAATTCGCTGGCAAGGTTTGTTCACCGCCACAGTTCTTACATTTCAATTGTTCCTGCTCAAAGGTCTCGAGTTTGCTGACTTGTTTGGCGATCCACGCGTCAAGATCAAGCTCCTCAACAATGGTGGTGTGTTCGTCAAAGGTATTGGATGCCCCACAAAAATCGCATTTCAGGCTGGTGGTGCCGGGCGAAAAAGACAATTTGGCACCGCACGATTTACACGGAAATGCCCGCGCATTTTCCGTCATGGCATCCAGTGTGGTTTGCGACGCGTGCGGATTTTGCATCAGGCCTTCACCTGCACGGCACTGTGTAAGCGTCCCATCGAATAACAATCAACAAAACCACCATGATGAAAACAATCATTTGGGTGCGTGCCTTCGATGCTGAATCCAAATTTTTTGTAAAGTGCAATGGCGGCAACGTTGTTGGTGTACACCTCTAATTCCAGGCGTGTGTATTGCAGCCAGTTGTCGGCCAAATCCAGTCCGGCGCGCAGTAACGCCGAGCCCACACCTTGGCGGTGAAACTGATCGTGAACGGCCATGCCAACTGAACCGACGTGACGCCGCCGAACCTGCGCCGTACCGTGTAGACCAAGATTGCCCACCACGCGGCCATCCACTTCTGCCACCAACAAATGATCACCCGGCGGAAATTCAGCGAGTCGTTTTTTCCATTTTTCGAGGGAGGGCATCGGCAATTGCAGGGTGTTGGCCATGGCAATGGGCTGCGCCATGATGTCTCGCATCGCCTCAAAATCAGACAGCTCGGCCGCACGAATAATTATGGTCATCTTGAATACCCACCCGCAAATTGCGGGTGGGACCGATCAATGGTTAGACCGCTGGCGGCAAGGGAGGTGGGGTATTGGCAAACAGTGGCGCGAGTTCGGCGACGTCTGCTGCCTTCGCCCACTGCGCCATGCCGTTTTTCCATACCAAGGATTCACGCGTCAATTGGCCGCCACTCGCTTGCGTTTGCAGGGCTGTCATATCGAATGGCCCGGTCTGGGCGCCGCCGACCGCGACATGGAACGCCATAGCTGTCGGCAGCGGTGGCGGTGCGCCACCGGTTGCGCCTGGTCCACTTGTTCCACTTTGGCCACCTACTCCACCCAGGGCACCCGCCATTTGGTTGGCCATGTTGGCCCCCATCGCAAAACCCGCACCCAGCCCCATGCCCGCACCTGCAGCGGAATTGGGTGTGGTGGCGGCATCACGAATGGCGCTTGCGGTTTCATATTGCGTGTACGCCTGCAAATTGCCGACCGCGGCAATTGCGCCGCGTTTGTCGATCGCCTTTTCAACTTCTTCCGGCAGGCCCACATCCTGCACCTGCACTTCTGACAACTCCAAGCCCATTGCCGCAAAATCCGGGCTGATGCGGTCGCGCAACATTTGCCCCATTTGGGTAACCTGGGCCTCGATGTCGATAATTGACAGCCCCAATTCGGGCAATACTTCCTTGATTCGCAGGCCGATCTTACCGCGTAAGTTTTCCTGAATCTGTTCGGTGGTAAAACGACCTTCAGTGCCGGAAATATCTCTGATAAAAATGCCGGCATCTTGCACGCGAATTGTATAAATTCCAAATGCAGTGGCGCGGACAATGCCAAATTCTTTGTCGCGCATGGTGGCCGGGCCGGGCGTGCCCCACTTCAAATCGGTAAATTTGCGTGTGCTGACAAAATAGATTTCTGCCTTGAACGGCGATTCGAAACCGTATTTCCAGCCCTTCAGAGTGGACAGGATCGGCATATTTTGTGTCGTCAGCGTGTGCATGCCGGGCTTGTACACATCAGCCAATTGGCCTTCGTTAATAAACACCGCCATCTGGCCTTCACGGACAGTCAGCTTGGCACCGTACTTGATTTCATTGTTGTGGCGCTCAAACCGATACACCAGCGTATTGGTCGAATCATCCAACCACTCAACAATATCAATAAATTCGCCAGTGAGTTTTTTTACCCAATCAATCATCTCGCCATCCCTTTCAAGAAAAGAACACTGCTCGGTCGTTATACTAGCCAATTACATTATCACGAATGCCTTATTCATATTGCACCACCGGGACAGAAATCAATGACAAATCCATCCATGGTACTTTCGGCAATCAATATCTACCCGGTCAAGGGTTTGGGCGGTATCTCGCTCAACGCCGGCCTGATGACAACACGAGGGATGAAAAACGATCGACGGTTTTTGTTGGTTGACACAAACAATGACTTTGTCACCCAACGCGAAATTCCAAAAATGGCCACGGTCTGGACCGAGCTCATCGAGGGCCGGCTTGAATTCGCCGCGCCGGATCGTGAGCCAATACAAGTTGATGCCGAACCACAATTTCAGAACAACCAGACCACCGTCGATGTGCGCGTCTGGTCTTCGACCGTTGCCGTGCATCCGGTCAGCGAAGCAGCAGATGAATGGTTGTCCGATTATCTGGGCACAGACCTACGGCTGGTTTATATGCCGGACAACAGCGAACGAAAATGTAATCCGGAATACGCATCGAATGGGGAAATCGTCAGTTTTGCGGACGGCTTTCCGGTTTTGATCACCAATGAATCGTCACTTGCCGACCTCAATACACGCATCCAACAATCCGGCGGCGCTGCAGTGCCGATGAATCGATTTCGCAGCAATTTGGTGGTGAGCGGCGCACCTGCCTGGGCCGAGGACGAATGGACGACCCTGACAATAGGCAACGCGGTGTTTCGTGCTGCCAAACCGTGCGCGCGTTGTCAGGTGACGACCACCGATCAAGCTTCTGGTGAGATTTACAGTGCCGAACCGTTAACCACACTCGGCACGTTTCGCAATACCGCCAAGGGCATTCTATTCGGCGTCAATCTGGTTCCAATCAAACTGGGTGGCGTGCGGCTTGGCGATGCGATAACGCTCAGCTAGAAACAAGAGCTGGCGCGGCGATTCAGAAATAAATGACTGAAAACGCCCGCGAATAGACACACCTCATTTTCTATTGCTTTGCCGATTGCCACGTCTTCCGTGTGCTCGCTGCCGACTATTTCCGCACAAGATGCCGCCCCAGCTCCAAATGAACCACCGGCAACACCACCACGAGCAGAACAAACCCAATCCACAGGGTTGTCACCGACACCAAGTGATCAAACGTGTTGATCAATGAGGATAGGATTGCCGTCCGGATCGAGCACCATAAAACTGGCCGGACCGGTGGTGCCTTCATCGGCCTCGGTCACCATCGTCACGGCTTGCGATTTTATTTGCCGCTGTAATTCGCGCACGTCGGTAAATTTGCCGATCGGTTTGGCGTCACTATCCCAGCCTGGATTGAAGGTCAGCACGTTTTTTTCAAACATCCCTTGAAACAATCCAATGACGTGGCTGCCGTTTTTCATAATGAGCCAGTTCTGCGCAATATCACCATGAAAAACAACGAAGCCGAGCTTTTCATAAAACTGTTTTGACGCGTGAATATCCTTGACCGCAAGACTGACTGAAAATGTTCCTAGTTCCATGTAGTTGTCCCTGATCTATAAGGCAGTGGATTATCCTGTCACAGTTTGTTTTTGACCGACCAAGTGGCAACCCAGACGTTTACCCACCCACGCCATCGGCAAGTACGCGCCGATCAAATCAAGAGCGATGAACCAAGCCGGAGCCGGAATCATCAACGACGCGGCGATACCACCCGCTAAAAAAAACACACCAACAACATACGCAAAAACATGGCGACGACTTGCGGCAATCAAATAGGCCGCAAACGCGCCTACCAATGTGCCGAGTGCATGCGCCAAAAAAGGAACGACGTAATGCCGTGGCTCAAATAGGTGAATCGACGCCGCAATACTTTGCGCGTTGGTCACGTCCACTCCTGCTGGTGGTGGAATAATCGATGGCCCGTTAATGATCAGCGCCATATTAACGGCACCACCCAGCACCACGCCAACAACAACAGCGAGAATATTGCGAATGACAGTTTTCAATTTCAACTCCCGAACGATGTAAGTGGTCGCAATCGCTAAAAAAGATCTCTTAAAATAAAAAACGTCCCGCCTGTTCTGCACAAGCGGGACGCTGGAAAATTCAAGTCAAAAGACTATGCAGGCAAAGCTTCAGCATGTTTTTTATGTGGCTTCAACAACCATGCGGCAAGTGCTGGCAACAGGAAGATCGCGCCGACCATATTCAGGAAGAACATAAAGGCGAGCAGGATGCCCATGTCCGCCTGGAATTTCAACGCCGACATCGCCCAGGTACCAACGCCGAGTGTCATGGTGATTGCCGTGAAAATCATGGCGGTGCCACGCTCACGCAAGGCGAGGAAAAACGCTTCGGTCAGCTCAAGGCCTTCTTCGAGGTGAATTTCGATGCGGTCATAAAGGTAAATCCCATAATCGACGCCCACGCCCACGCCGAGCGCAATCACCGGCAGGGTCGATACCTTCATGCCGATTCCCAACATTGGCATCAGCGCCTCGCACAGAATCGAAACAATGCCGAGCGGAATAAGAATACACAAGGTGGCTCGAATGCTGCGGAAGGTTGCCATACACATGAGAAACAGCGCACCAAAAATAGCGCCGTGCATTTCAAACCGCGCCTTGTCGACCGCTTCGTTGGTAGCCGCCGCCACGCCCATATTGCCGGTGGCGAGTTTGAACTCAAGATTTTTGTTGTTGCCCTCTTTGGCAAAATTTTTCACTTCGCTCACCATACGGCGCAGCGTATCGCCTTGCTGGTCGGTGGTGTTGACCAAGATCTGCATGGCGGAACAATCCGGATTCAATAAGCCGGTGGAGGTATCAACCGGCGTGACACTTTGTGCCATCGTGGTTGGATCACGCGGCAGTTGACGCCACTTGAGGTTGCCTTCATTGAAGCCGGCGTTAATGGTTTTGGCGACGCCAGGTAACGATACAACAGACTGGGTACCGGGTACGTTTTGCATATACCAATCAAATTTTTCGATCGACGTCATGATGTCGTACTGGGTACACGCACCCTGCACATCCTTGGTCTGCGCGACGATGCCGAGCGTATTCACGCCGATGGCGAATTTCGAAACAATCATGGCGTTGTCCATGTTGTAGCGCGAATCGGCGCGCAATTCTGGAACCCCCTGCCCGTAGTCACCGACCTTTAAGTCCTGCGCTTTCCAGAGACCAAAAATCAACACAACTGCCGATATGCCTATCGCCCATAGCGCATGTTTTTTATCGGCAAACTTGGCGGCACTACGCCACAGCGCATCAACCCGCGATTCCTGTTCGCGCTCCTTTTGCAATGCTGATAACGATATCTTTAAATATGAAAGGAGGATGGGCAGCAACATCTTGTTGGTGATGATCATCCATGCCACACCGAGTGAGGCAGTGATACCCAGTTCACGCACGATGTCGATCGGGATAATCAGGATGACCGCAAAACCCAATACGTTGGCGAGTAACGCGAGTGTGCCGGGAATAAACAGATTGGCAAACGAATAACGCGCGGCAGCCAGACCGTCTGAACCTGCCAGCACCTCACGCTCCCATGATTTGGTCATTTGTACGGCGTGAGAAACACCAATCGAAAAAATCAAGAACGGCACCAATATGGAAAGCGGGTCGATGCCAAATCCGATAATGGGCAGGGTGCCGAGCAACCACAACACCGGCATCATCGCCACCACCAGTGCGATGGCGGTCAGCTTTGCATCTTTCACAAACCACCACATGAGCCCGGCGGTAATCAAAAATGCGATACCAAAAAACATCACAACGCCTCTGGCGCCACTGGCAATGTCGCCAACCGCCTTGGCAAAACCAATCACATGCACGCTATGGTTGGGGCCTTCATACTTGGCACGTAATTCGTCCAGCTGACGAGAAACTTCAAAATAATTTAATTTTTTCCCGGTATTGGGATCAAATTCAAGCAGACCGGTGGCGACCAGCGCACCGGAAAAATCGGACGCAACCGTGCGGCCAATTTCGTTGGACTTTTGTACGTTGGCACGGACAATTTTTAAGTCGGCTTCTGTCCCCTGAAAGGTGGCGGGCACCACATTGCCACCGGCGAATCCCTCTTCAACCACTTCGATAAACCGGGTGTTGGGTGTGAATAACGATTTCACACTTGGCCGATCCACACCGTTTAACAGGAAAACGTCATTGGTCAAGCCTTTGAGCTTGGTCATGAATTCCTGATTGTAAATATCTCCCTGCTTTTGCACCAATGCAATGGCTACCCGGTTGGCACCGCCGAATACCGATTCGTATTCCTTGTATACCTTCATGTACGCGTGCTTCAACGGCACCATCTTGTTAAATCCGGCATCCACTTCCAGTTGGCTGGCGGAGATCAAAAACCCCACCGTCATCACGCCGAAAACGATCAACCACATCTTGCGGTTATTAAAAATTATCGCGGAGAATTTATTAATGATGTTTTGTAGTGTCATATTGGTTTCGCGTCAGAACAAGGCGTTTTAATTGATTCGATTTGATTCGGGCTGCGACCGAGATTCACAGTGAGAGACGTGATTATTTTTTTACCGGAGCGGTAAGCGCAACCGTCCGCGCGCCGGATTCACCAACAATCAACAACGAATTGGCTGCACCGAGCACAGGAGAGACCAACGGTTTGATGGTGTCTGAATCCACCAGCGCAAATTTTTTCCCGTTGTCTCTTGATATCAACACCACACCGGAGAGTCCGGCCAAAACAATCGAACCGTCAGCCAATTTTGTGGATCCCATCATTGACGACTTGGTCGGTACCTCCACCTGCGTCCATGACTTCAGGTTGGCGTCTTTAGCGCGATAAATATTGCCGCGCAAGCCGTAAATGATCACCGCACCATCGTCGGCCGAAACAGCACCAAAAAATGAGCCTTTGTAAGGAGAGGCCACGCGTGTCCAGCTTTTACCATTATCGTCAGACTTGAGCATCATGCCCGCCTCTCCGGCGATGAATAACTTGTTTGGGCCGAGTTTGATAATGGTATTCAAGTGGCGGTCGCTGTCCAGAGATTTCATTGGTTCGTCGTCGAGGTCTGCCATTGCGGCCTTGCCGCTGACTTTGCCTTTCTTTGCTGTTGATTTCGATAGGGCAGGCTCAGGGATGATCATGCGCTCAGTCCATTTTTTTCCAGCATCAATGGTTTCGTAATACGCGCCATACGCACCCACCGCAAATCCAGTTTGGGCGTCGGTGAAAAGAATATCCATCAAGGGCCGTTGGTCATTGGCCTTGGTATGGGTTCGAACCCATTCGTTGCCGTGATCGATTGACTTTAAAATGACCGAGTCATGACCGACAGCCCAAACTGTTTTTTGGTCTGAAAAATGAACCGCATTCAGCAACGGCAAATTGAGCGGCGCTTTTGCCCGTGTCCAATTTTCACCATTGTTATCCGTAATCAAAATGTAGCCGCGATCCCCGACCGCAACAACGCGATCGCCTTGGCGGGCGGCATCGGTCAGCAATAGTCGCGAAACAGTTTGTTTGGATAACGGCCCGGAGGCAGGTTGAATCGCCGGATTGATCTGCGCATTGAGTTGAAACGGCATTGCGCCGACCATAACCACAACTACGAAGGCGGCTATATTAGCGCGGCCGTTGAGAGCAGAAGTTTTCATGATGGTTTTTATGAATTGATTAAAACTGATTGACAGAATACACCAGCCGCCTCAGTTTGTAATGTCGAAACCAGAGCCGCACCGTAGAAAGTGCTCACGCTTTGTTTCACACACAATGGCACGGCCTTACAACACAATTCGACTGCGCAAAAAAACGGGGACAACACCGATGGTTGTCCCCGCCTTGATAAAAACCAACTACCTCTAAATCCGGTGATGAGCTGCGATTAGCGTGTTCCTTTACTGCGCAGGCTTTGTGGCGTGTAGTCGCCAGCGGAGCGCTTGATTGGCTCGTAAATCTTGGATTCTTCTGAGCGCAGACCCATGGCGATGTAACGACGGGATTGCAGATCATGGTGAATTTCAATGGTACCAAACCACATCGGCACGTTGTACCAATTTTCGCTATGGAGCTCGGCAAAACGCCACAATTGTCCGCGGCCATCATATTTGTCAACCATCACCACGTTCCATGAATCTTCGTCAATGTAGAAGGTGCGGCGTGAATAAATATGCGATGTACCAGCCTTTAGCTTCGCTTCCACCACCCAAACGCGGTGCAATTCATA
>JAYTBF010000112.1:0-4961 GCA_043737175.1 Burkholderiales bacterium | reverse complement strand
ACGTCGGCACCGCGCCTGGCAAACAGCCCATTGGTGACCACACCGGGGATCTGATTGATTTCGGTCTCCAGCAATGGCGGATTTTCAATTGACAGTCCGTGCACATCAAGTATCCAGTTGCCGTTGTCGGTGACAATGGCCTTGTTGTCTTTCATGCGCCACTCCGGATGTCCGCCGAGTTTGACCAACTCACGCGCCACAAAACTGCGCGCCATTGGGATTACTTCGACCGGCAATGGAAACTTGCCCAAAATTGGCACCAGCTTGGAGGTATCGGCAACACAAACAAATTTGGCGGACGCACCGGCAACAATTTTTTCACGGGTCAATGCCGCGCCGCCGCCTTTGATCATCGACAGGTGTCGCGTGACTTCGTCGGCGCCATCAACATACACCGCCAATTGACCCGCGTCGTTAAGCTCCATGACTTCGATACCGCCGGCCTTTAATCGTTCCGTTGACGCCAATGAGCTGGATACCGCACCCTTGACCCGGTCGCGGATTTTGATTAACTCGTCGATAAAAAAATTCACGGTTGAACCGGTGCCCACACCAATGATCGCGTCATCGGGCACATAGGCCATGGCCGCTTTGGCGGCGGCGGCTTTGAGTGCGTTTTGATCCAGATTTTGTCCCATCCCGCTAGCATAGCGAAATTCTTGGTACATTGGGGCTGTTGCCTGCAAATTACCGCAATCCGGCTCACATCCACAACCTTCCCATCATGCAAAACGATTACCTGAAAAAAATTCTGCAAGCGCGTGTTTATGACGTGGCCATCGAGTCGCCGCTGGAGCGTTCCACGGGCATTTCGGAGGCGCTCAATAATCATATTTTGCTGAAACGCGAAGATTTGCAGCCGGTGTTTTCGTTCAAGTTGCGTGGTGCCTACAACAAAATGGCGCACCTCTCGCCAGCTCAATTAAAGCGCGGCGTGATTTGTGCATCCGCCGGTAACCATGCCCAGGGCGTGGCGCTGGCCGCCGAAAAGCTCGGTTGCAAGGCGATGATTGTCATGCCCACTACCACCCCCGACATCAAAATTGAGGCGGTAAAACGGCGCGGTGCAACGGTGATCCTGCACGGTGATAGTTACCATGAGGCCGGCATTTACGCCAAAAAGCTCGCCAAAGAAAAACAACTGACCTACGTTCACCCTTATGACGATCCGCTGGTGATCGCCGGGCAGGGCACCATTGGCATGGAAATTTTGCGCCAGTACCAACACCCGATTGACGCGATTTTTGTGCCGGTGGGTGGTGGTGGCTTGATCGCCGGTATTGCCGCTTATATCAAAGCCCTTTCGCCGACCACCAAAATCATCGGTGTCGAGCCGGTTGATTCGAATGCGATGACCGCATCTTTGGCGGCCGGGAGGCGGGTGGTGTTGTCACACGTGAATTTATTCGCTGACGGCGTGGCGGTGAAAGAAGTCGGCGAAGAAACCTTTCGCTTGGCGCAACAATTGGTCGATGAAATGGTGTTGGTCACCACCGACGAAATCTGTGCGGCCATCAAGGATATTTATCAGGACACCCGTTCGGTGATGGAGCCGTCCGGAGGGTTGGCGCTGGCGGGAATCCGGCGTTATCTCGAATCCAACAAGGTCAAAAACAAAACCTTTGTCGCCATTTGTTGTGGTGCCAACATGAATTTTGACCGGTTACGGTTTGTTGCCGAACGAGCGCTGGTGGGTGAACATCATGAAGCGCTGCTGGCTGTCACGGTGCCGGAAACACGCGGCAGCTTTAAACGCTTTTGTGAAACCATCGGTCCGCGCAACATCACTGAATTCACCTACCGCATCGCCGACTCCAAACAGGCGCATGTGTTTGTGGGGGTGGCCATTAAGGGCCGCGATGAACCGAAAAAACTGGTTGCGCATTTCAAAAAGCAGGGGTTCCCGGCGATTGATTTATCCAACGATGAAATGGCCAAACTGCACGTGCGGCATTTGGTTGGTGGGCATTCGCCGTTGGCACACGACGAGCAAATATTTCGATTTGAATTCCCCGACCGGCCCGGTGCGTTGATGAATTTTCTGTCGAGTATGTCGCCGAACTGGAATATCAGCTTGTTTCACTACCGCAATCACGGCGCGGATGTGGGGCGCATCTTGGTCGGTTTGCAGGTGCCGAAAAACGAGCAGGGCAAGTTTGACAAATTCCTGAAAACACTCGGCTACGCCTACGCCGAGGAAACCAACAATCCGGCATATAAAATGTTTCTAAAGTGAAACGCGCCTATAGGCGGGCGTTTGCAGGCATTTTTATCTGAAACGCCGCCCCGTTAAACGAGTTTTATTTTTTCTTCTTGCCGGCGTCCGCATCGGTAGCGGATTTTTTGTCGCCCGGCTTCACGTAATCACCGATTACGCCTTTAACCGGGCAAATTTTAAATATCGGGCATTTGGCACAGCCGGATACCAGCGCAATAGGGCAAAGTGTCATGGTTTTTCCTTTGAAGTGATGACGAGTCTCGGCCTATAAAAGCGCCGCCGGGCCATATTACCGCGCTTTATGTGCTGCCGGGCCGAACAAAACCTCCGCCCGAATCGGCAATCGCTCATCGTCGCCTGCATGATTGCGGCTGTTCGCGCCGTTTTTTGTCCATTGGTCGCATTCGCCGCCAAATTAATTTGCACCCGCCCAAACTGCGCAGCATGCGACTGGGTCGGCGCAATGGGTCCGGCCACACACCAACAGGAATTCAAAATGAAGAAAGGCTCTCAACATATCTTGGCAACCATCACCTTGGCTGCTGCCGTCACCCTTGGCGCTATCGCCGGCCCGGCGTTCGCTGCGGATTTAACCGTTGAAATAAATGGCAGTGGTGACAAAGGCAACGTTTTGGTGGCGTTATACCGTGCCGAGGACAAGTGGCTCAGCAAACCATTTGCCGGGAGTAAGGCGTTGGCGAATAAGGACGGCGTGAAGTTGGTATTTAAGGGGCTGGCTGCCGGCGAGTACGCGCTGTCGTTATTCGTTGATGAAAACAACAACGGAAAAATGGACAGCAACGCCTTGGGCATTCCAACCGAACTGTTTGCATTTTCAAACGATGCATTTGGCAATTTTGGTCCACCAAAATTTGACCAGGCCAAATTCAAAGTGGAAAACGACCACAAAACCATCATGGTCACTTTTAAATAAGGCGCGATCATGAACCGTCGAAACTTTATCCAATCCACCGCGGTAGTCTCGCTCGGTGCGGTGTTGCCGGTCGGCGCCAGCTGGGGGCTCCAGCCACGGATGGTCAAGCCCAAATTTTCGTCAAGCTTGACGCCGTTGCGCGGATTTGCCGGACAGGATGTGCAATGTGAACGTGCCGCCATCGAAGGCAGCATTCCCGATGATTTGCGCGGTGTGTTTTATCGCAACGGACCCGGATTATTCGAACGCGGCTTGGGTGCCAACGAGCAGCGATACAGCCATTGGTTTGACGGCGATGGGCTGGTAAACGCCTGGCGCATCACGGACAAGGGTGTGTCGCATCAGGCGCGATTTGTGCAGACCAAAAAATTCATGGCCGAGCAGGCGGCCAATGATTTTCTGGTGCCGGCATTTGGTTCGAGCATCAAAGCCAAAATCCCGGTGCGCAGTAATGACGACGTCAATACCGCCAACACCAGCGTGGTCAGGTTGGGCGATCGATTGCTTGCCATGTGGGAGGGCGGTTCGGCAACGGAGATGAATCCACACACGTTGGCCACCGGCGGTCTGGTTGCGTGGGCACCCGAACTGAAATCCATGCCGTTTTCAGCGCATCCAAAAATCGAAGCCGACGGCACGTTCTGGAATTTTGGCACCTTGATGGGCAAGATGGTGCTGTATCACATCAGCGCCCAAGGCAAGCTGATCAAACACGCCGTGTTTGACGCACCCAGCGGGGCGATGGTGCACGACTTTGCCATTACCCACAAACACCTGGTATTTATGCTGCCACCGATTGGCATGGATATGGCGGCGTTTCGCAACGGCGCGGGCATTGGCGAAGCCATGACATGGAATCCGTCGGCGCCAACCAAGGTTTTGGTGGTTGATAAAAACGACTTTTCGCAGCGGCGAATTTTGGAAATGCCGCCATTCATGGTGTTTCACTTTGGCAACGCCTGGGAAAAGGACAACGTGATTCACGTTGATTTTGTCCGCTCCAAAGACATGAGCATCATGAATGAACAAATGCCAAAAATCATGCGCGGCGAAATGGTCACCCCGGATCCCTCCAACCCCGCGTTTGTCACCATCGACCTTAACCGAAATAGATGCGACATCAAGGTGCGCGATGAAGTGTGTGAATTTCCGCAGGTCGATCCGCGGGTGGTGGGCATCCGCAACCGGTACGTGTTTTACCCGGCGGCGGCCGCCGCGCAAACGCAACGTTACGGTTTCCAAACGGTGATGCGACTGGACACCGAGTCCGGCAAGACCGACACCTATACATTTGCCGACGACGTCTCACTCGAAGAGCACGTTATGGTTCCGAAACCGGGCAGTCAGCGCGAGGGCGAGGGTTATTTGGTCGGGGTTGGATTTGATGTCACTCGCCAGCAAACTTTCGCCACGATTTTTGACGCCATGAATCTCAAGGACGGACCGCGTGCTGTGATTCGCCTGCCCTACTGGGTGCCGATTTGTTTTCACGGGAATTTTTATGCAACCTGAAACGCTTTTGAGAGGTGTCATGGCATGCAGTTTGGCGACGCCAGATTGCATTTGGCGACACACTCATGCGCTTGGTCTTAAATTGGCGTCACAAGCGCACAATGCCGACTACATTTGTAATGCGCCTGCCTTCAGGCCAGGGGTGGCACAAATTGGATAAAACATAACCCGGATGAAGCGTAGCGCAATCCGGGATCATCCAGAAATTGAATTGCAGATTTCATTGCACACGGGTTACAGAAATGTCAGTTGTGCAGATTAATTACCACAGGAAAACAACATGAGTCTAAATCCAAT
>JAYTBF010000111.1:0-4967 GCA_043737175.1 Burkholderiales bacterium | reverse complement strand
TCGTAAACAAGAATGATTCTTGTTACAATCTGCCGCGTGCATGTCAATCTGAAAATTTTTGATGCAGGGTCTGCCAAGGGCGCATTCGCAATTGTTATTGCGGGCCTGTTTTCAATTCCCGTAATCGTCATCGGCCTGAGTCTGTTCCAAACTGACAGTGGTGCTTGGGCGCATATCCGCGCAACCACGCTCACGGATTTATTGACCAACTCATTGTTGTTGGTGCTGATGGTCGCCATCGGTGCAGGTTTGATTGGCACCGTGACTGCCTGGCTGGTGTCACGTTATGACTGGCGCGGCCGCTCCCATCTCGAGTGGCTGCTGGTATTGCCACTGGCGATGCCCGCATACGTCACTGCCTATGCTTATACCGATCTATTGCAATATGCCGGCCCGGTACAAACTTGGTTGCGTGAAATTTTTCAGTGGCAGGCAAAAAATGATTATTGGTTTTTTGAAATTCGTTCACTGGGTGGTGCTGCCACCCTGTTGACGCTGGCACTTTATCCATACGTTTATTTGCTCGCCCGCGTCGCTTTTCTGGATCAATCCGCCTCTCTGGTGGAAGCCGGCCGTACCTTTGGCTATCGACGCAGTTGGTTGTTTTGGAAAGTGTCCCTGCCGTTGGCGCGACCGGCGATTGTGGCCGGCATGGCGCTGGTGATGATGGAAACGCTTGCCGATTACGGCACGGTTTCGTACTTTGGCGTCAATACCTTCACTACCGGAATATTTTCGGCTTGGTTTGCGCAATCGGATCGCATTGCCGCCGCAAAACTTGCCAGTCTGTTGCTGATTTTTGTGGCACTGGTGCTGCTATTGGAAACCAGCGCGCGACGGCAGGCGGGATTCGCAGAAACACGTGGCAAAACGCCGGAACGAACACGGCTCGCCGGCACCACGGCGTGGGGCGCGACCTTGCTATGTGCGTTGCCGATACTGGGCGGTTTTTTACTGCCGTTGTGGTTGTTGGCCCGATTGGCTTTGCAGGATGCCGATGCCAGTATGGCGTTTGCGCAGTTTGGTGAATTTGGCAAGCTCGCGTGGAACAGTTTTTCGCTTTCGGCGCTCACGGCCGTTTTTGCCGTCGTCATCAGTCTGATATTGGCATATGCCGGATTTCGCAGCAGAAGCGGCGTCGGCCGTGGCAATCGTAACGGCGGCGGAATGCTGATTAATTTGGTCAATCGTTTGGTTGGGCTGGGCTATGCAGTACCCGGCATGGTCATTGCAGTTGGCATTCTGATTCCGGTGACGATGCTTGATCATCGGCTGGCGGATGCGTTAGCGGTATTGTTGGGTCGCGACCCCGGCCTGATCCTCACCGGTGGTATCAGCGTGTTGATCTATGCGTATTTGATTCGTTTTCTTTCGATCAGCCTGCAGACCTGTGAGGCCGGATTCGAAAAAATTTCGCCAAGCATGGATGATGCCGCCCGATCGCTGGGCGCGGGGGATCGTGAGGTCACCTGGCGCATTCACGTGCCGCTGTTAAAAACCAGCCTGATCACCGCCGGACTGATGGTGTTTGTCGACGTCATGAAAGAATTACCCGCGACCTTGGTGATGCGGCCGTTTAATTTTGATACCTTGGCGGTACGAACCTATACCCTGGCGAAAGACGAACGGCTGGCCGAGGCGGCAATGGCCGCACTGGCGATTGTGCTGGTCGGCCTGATACCGGTGATATTGGCGTCAAAAGCCATTACCAACGACGCAAACAACCGTCGTTAATTCCCGCCACCTGTTTGCCGGGCCGATCAGGTCAGTCCGCGAATGGTCGCCAATGGGGGGGAGTCAACCGCCCGCCGCGTGCCGATTAAGCCGGCGACGGCAATGCCAACCCCGCCACCAACCACACCAATCACGGGAATCCACCAGTTGATGGTGAAAGGTACGTTTAACACCCGGTCTGATAACACCGTGCCAAGTGCCAATGCACCCACGCTGGCGATCAGACCCGCCAAAATGCCGATCGCTAAAAATTCCGCGAGTTGTAACACCACCATTTGCCGACGGCTGGCGCCGAGGGTTCGCATGATGGCGGCATCAAACACGCGCTCGTCCTGTGAGCTGGCAATGGCGGCATACAACACCACAATGCCCGCAGCCAGCGTGAACAAAAATACAAACGACACGGCATTGGCAACCTGATCGGTAATCATGCGCACCTGGCGCATGATGGCGGTGAGGTCAATCACCGATAAATTCGGAAACTGCCGCACCAAATTATTCACCACCACTTCCTTGCCCGATCCGAGATGAAAGCTGGTGATATAACTCGCCGGATAACTGTCGATCACGCCGCGATTGGCGATGACAAAGAAGTTTGCTTTAAACGAATCCCATTCCACCTTGCGCAAACTGGTGACCGTCGCCGAAAATCGGGAGCCGGCAATATCGTAGGTGAGCTTGTCGCCCAGCTTAATATTGAGTGATTTGGCAATGCCCTCCTCGACGGAAAATTGCGGCGCGGGATCCGACACCTCCCAAAATTTCCCGGCGACCACTTTATTGTCGGCCTGAAGTTTATCCGCCCACGACAAATTGAATTCGCGACCGGCCATACGTTTGGCACGTTCGTTGCTATAACTTCGCTCGGAAACCGCCACGTCCGACACCGCCACCAGCCGACCGCGAACCATCGGATATAAATCGGGCGTGGCCATTTGCAGCTCGGCAAAATAGGCGCGCACTCTCTGCAGCTGGTCTTCCTGAATATTGATGACAAAACGATTCGGCATGGTTTCGCTGACGGTGCTTTGCCATCGGGTAATCAGATCAGTGCGCACCAGGGTCAGCAATAACATCGCCATGATGCCCAAACCCAGCGCCATGATTTGCACCAGACTGGCGCCGGAGCGACGTTTCATATTGGCAATGCCATAACGCCACGATCCCGACGCCGCGCCGCGTAATCTCGCTGCAAATTGAATCATCAACCAACCGGCGATGGCGGCCACACCCAACGCGACCACAAAACCAGCAACCGCAATGGCACCCATTTTGACGTCACCGGAACGCCAGACGATCAACCCCGCCAGTGTCGCGAAACCAAGCAGATACGCCACGACCGCAACACCATCAAAGGGATCAAGATCACGACGCAATACCCTGAGGGTCGACACCTTGCGTAACGACAGTAATGGCGGCAGTGTAAAACCCATCAACAACACCATGCCGATCGCCAGACCCTGCAAAGCCGGCAGTATGGTTGGTGCAGGAAGCGCAACCGTAAACAAACCGGACAGCAACGACGTCAGCCCCGCCTGTGCCGCGTAGCCGAGTACCGTTCCCAACACACACGCGGCCATCCCCAGCAATAAAAATTGCCACAGATTCAAGACAAAAATATCCATTTGTGACGCGCCCAGACAGCGCATCATCGCCGCACCATCCAATTGTCGTTGCGAAAATCGTCGCGCCGCCAGCGCCACCGCCACCGACGCCAATATCACCGACAAAAGTGCTGCGAGCCCCAGAAAACGCTGGGCACGATCGAGCGCCACCCGCACTTCACTACGCGCGTCCCGCACTGTCTCCAGCCGCTCCCCACGCGCCAATTTTTCTTTGAATGTTTTGGCAAATTCAGCGACGACTTGTGGCTCACCAGCAACTAAAAAACTAAAGTTGGCACGACTGCCAACCTGCATAAGTTTGGTCGCCGGGACGTCGGCAAGATTAAACATGACCCGCGGCGCGATACCAAAATAATCGAGCACACTATCCGGCTCTTTTGTGATGATTTGGGTGATCTGCAAATTAATCGCACCGACCTTGATGGTGTCACCAACATTCGCATTAATCCGCGTCAGCAACACCGTCGGCACCCACGCCGTGCCTTGGGCGGGAATGCCGCTGGCGTCACGATCCGGCTGGTCCACGGCATTGGTGATGCGAATTCTGCCGCGCAACGGAAACCCCTCACTGACCGCTTTCAATTCGGCCAGCGACACCCCTTGATCACGCGCCGCATCGCCGGAAATCATACTGGGGAAGACCAAAGTTTCCGCCGACTGAAGTTTTAAGCGGACCGCCTCATCCTTGAATCGCTGATCGATCGGCTTATCCGCTTTGATAATGGCGTCGGCAGCGATCAGTTCATTTGCCTGCCGATTGAGCGCGGCCGCCACCCGATCGGCAAAAAAGGCAACAGTGGTCACGCTGGCGACCGATATGATCAACGCCACCACCAATATGCGCGCTTCGGGGGCGTGCATATTGCGGCGTAAAAATTTCATTGCAAGAGCAAAATTTTTCATTTTTGTTCGTCGTGTTTAATGGCCAAAACCATGCCGTTTAAATTTACAAACACAATTATTAACGGGATGTTTCAGCCATAAATGGCTGAAAGTGGTCGTATGTAAAGGAGTTTTAAATTCGCCTACTGGATTACATCGCCAGTGCTGCTTGATGTTCTTCGTCGGTAACAACACCGGCGTCAATCGTCAGACGGCGTCCACAACGTGCCGCAATATGCGAGTCATGGGTCACCAAAATCAGCGTTGTGCCACGTTCTCGATTTAACTCAAACAACAACTCCACCATGGCGCGTCCGGTTTTGGCGTCAAGGTTACCGGTCGGTTCGTCGGCAAACAGAAGTTTTGGCTCGGTCACAAACGCCCGCGCGATGGCCACGCGCTGCTGCTCCCCGCCCGATAATTGGCGGGGGTAGTGTTTGACCCGGGCGGCCAGCCCCACCCGCTCCAAAATTTTCAGGGCACGCGCCTGCGCGTTCGGCTCCCCCGCCAATTCCAACGGCAACATGACGTTTTCGAGTGCGGTGAGTGACGGCAGCAGCTGAAAAGACTGAAAAACAAAACCCACAAGCCTGCCACGCAAACGTGCACGGCCATCTTCATCAAGCGCAAACAGGCTTTCACCGTTGATCAACACCTCCCCTTTTGTAGGCGTATCCAGCCCCGCCATCAACCCCAGCAGGGTTGACTTGCCCGAGCCAGACGCAC